>NZ_FXYI02000029.1:0-26819 GCF_900184915.1 Clostridium sp. HV4-5-A1G
TGAATACTGTTAAAATTTTTTTATCCATATCCATTACACCAAACTTTATATATTAAAAGTTTATTATATACTTTTATTTCTATATAAACAAATTTTTAATATATTCTTATTTTAAAATATTCAGAATTTGAAGTCAAGCTTACTTTCATTTAAACTCTTAATTTATCCAAAACTCATAAATTTAAATTATAAAAAAGAGAGATTTTAGCATCTCTCTTGAACTTTATAATTTCATAGATTACATCATCCAAAATACCGTTAACTTTATTTTGACACCTATGTCTCCACAGGTGGATGTCCTCACAGATGTCTCCATCCTCCTACAGCCAATTGCTTAGGGTACATGTACTCATCTAAATATTGAACTTCCGTTTCTCTAATGTAGGTTCAAAACTAAAGCCTGCGTATATCTCAGAATCCTTACTATATTCTATTTATTAATATAGATTATACACTAATAAATTTATTATGTCAATTCTTGAGGAAATATCAAAACATCGCATCTTTACTGGGTTTATTTTTTATTATGTTTCCTATTTTCTCTATTATTTCCTGAAAATCATCATTGAAATTGTTTTCTATAATTATGTCAGCTTGATCTATAACTTTACCTGCTGATTTTTTTATTTGACAATCCCGAGTATTTTTTATCATGATAAAAACACCCGGATTAACAGCAGTTCGTAAACTATTTGATTCACATACTATAAGGGCACCTTTAGGTATACAGTCTATAACAGTCTCAAATCCTTCATATATATTACCTTCCAGTGTTTTCAGCCAGTAAACTCTATCCGCTCCTGCAGCTAATAATAAAGATGTATCTTTATTATTGGATGCATTCAATTCCTCCGTTATTTGAAAATTCCCCTTTAAGCTTGAACATGCCCCGCAGCCTTCTCCTCCACGTATACATTTTCTATTTTTATCGTGAATAGTTGTTACTTTTAAACCCACTACCGATCCATTTAATTTATATCTATTTATTATTAAACCGGCAAGAGTAGTTTTCCCGCTATTTCTAGCAGTTGAACCAATCAAAATCATATTGGGTACATTATGCATTCTGGTCACTGCTCAGCTCACCTCACTATCAATTATTGAACTATCATCCTAGAAAGCTATTTGTCACAGAAACATATAAATTCTATCATTACCCCCCTATAGCTGTCATATTTCTCTTTATATACTTTCCATTCTCCAGATCATGCTCTTTAGGTTTGTTCTTAATTAAGTTAACTATTATTTCCCTTAAGTCTTCCTCATTTCTCAATGCTGATCTCAGATCTATCTCATCATTTGAAAGAAGACAACGTTTAACCTTACCATCTGCTGTCAATCTAACTCTGTTGCAATTTTTACAGAACTTATGGGAAACAGGACTTATGAGCCCCACTCTCCCTTCTCCACCGGGTAATTTATAATAATTAGCCGGCGATGAAACATCCTCCTTTGTGACCTCCTTTAATTCTTTAACTTTCTCTAAAACCGTTTTATTGGATATAAATTTATTCAGTGACCAGTCCTTTGTCTGTCCGATGGGCATAAGCTCAATAAATCTTACATCTATTTTCTCATATTTTGTTAGATTGACAAAGCTTTCTATTTCACTGTCATTAAACCCGCCGATCAAAACCGTGTTTAATTTTATCGGTGCAAGTCCCACTTTCCTAGCTTCTTCAATTCCCTCAAGAACATCTTTCAGGCATCCTCCTCTAGTTATATCATGGTATTTTTTTTCATCTAAAGTATCCAGACTCACATTTACCCTG
Source organism: Clostridium sp. HV4-5-A1G (assembly GCF_900184915.1). Classification (NCBI taxonomy): domain Bacteria; kingdom Bacillati; phylum Bacillota; class Clostridia; order Eubacteriales; family Clostridiaceae; genus Clostridium; species Clostridium sp. HV4-5-A1G. Next base: position 1,773 of record NZ_FXYI02000029.1, read on the forward strand.
TTGAGACCTGCACTCCTTAAATTCCCGGCATATTTTTTAAGAAGTATTCCATTTGTAGTCATGGCAAAATCTTTAATTCCATTTAGCTTGCCTACGTTTTCAATTAAATTCAGGATGCCCTTTCTAATCAGGGGCTCTCCTCCTGTTATTCTCACTTTATTTACTCCCAATGACACAAAAATTTTCGCCAGCTCATATATTTCCTCCAGCCTCAATATCTGATCACGTTGTATTTTTGTTATACCTTTTTCAGGCATACAGTATCTACATCTGAGATTACATAAATCTGTAATAGATATTCTCAAATAATTTATGTTTCTTCCATACGAATCTATCATATTATTCCTCCATCACATATAGGCTAATGCATTTTTAATCATCTAATGAATTAATATATTTATCTAAATCCTTTTTAGTATTTATGTTTAGAAACATATTCCAGTCTGGGCTGTATCTTCTTGCTTCTTGCTCTTCTATATAGAAAGTATTGACTTTACTAGTTAAACAAGCTACAGCTCTGCAATTTTTTAAAAGGAGATTTTCTATATTTTTAATCACACCTCTAGAATAAAAAGCATTAAAATGTTCCAGCCTATTTCCCACTTTAGTTATACATGCATCTACATCTAAGTTCCTTATTTTTTCCTTCATATGTCTTATATAATCAATGTTTATATTCGGCATATCACAAGCTACGAAATACACATACTTGCTGCTGCTTTTCTTGAGTCCAATATGAATCCCACTCAACGGACCTTTTTGTTTTATTTCATCGCAAACTATCCTACATGAACTGCCTGCATACCGTTCTGGTTTATTCGTAACTATAATAATATCATCAAATTCTTTTTTCAATCTGTCAACCATGATTTCCAGCAATCTTTTTTCATTTATCTTTATAAATTGTTTATCAAATCCCATTCGTGAACTCTTTCCTCCTGCCAGTATCACAGCTGTTTTAAACTTTTCCATAGTTCCTCTCTTCTTTAAGACATTTTAGAAAACAGTTCTGCAACCTGTTTCATTATATTATAATTTGTCAAGTCATAATGCAGTGGAGTCAGAGTCACATAACCATCATTTATATATTTCACATCTGTAGTTTCATTACACTCCTTTGAATCCATACCTTTCCTCTTATATTTAAATCCCATATTACAGACCTTTATACCCTTTATTTTCTCTATTGGCAAGAGGGGAACGTTTAAATTCAAGACCACATCATCTTTTTTATATCTGCCCCTAATTGTAGAAAATACCTCCAAGGCATACTTTGCTGCTATATTATAATCGTAATTGCCGCCTTTGGTATCCAAAGATACCGCCATAGAAGGAACCTTACAGATAGCTGCCTCAATAGCTGCAGAAACTGTCCCGGAATACAGTACATCTATACCTAAATTAAACCCATTGTTTATTCCGGAGATTACCATGTCTATTTTTTTATCCTCTATTTTATTTAATCCCACCCTCACACAATCTGCAGGAGTTCCATTTATACTATATGCTTTTGAGTTAATCCCTGGAATTTTTACTTCCTCTGCAGTTAAAGATCTATCAGTGGTTATCGAATGTCCACTTCCACTCCTCTGCATGTTCGGAGCAGCAACTATAACTTCATTATCCTTTTCAAAACATTTTGCTAGAATATGCAAACCTTCAGCATCTATTCCATCATCGTTAGTGAGTAATAATCTCATATCTTATCCTCCTATTTATGAACTTCATTTTCAATGTCCTTCCATATCTCTTCGTCATTTTTATCCTTTATCACTTTGTACCTATTACCCTCTATAGAAATATCAAATTGACAAATTGCCGAATAAATACAGTAACTACAGGCGCTTCTATTTTTGTTCCTATATGGAGTAATCTCTATATTTCCCTCCAGCATCTTCTCGCATAATTTTTCTATAGTACCCCTCACATATTTTCTAAGAAGCTGAAATTGCTCAGCAGTTGCCAGAGACGAATTTGATTTTGAAAGAGTGCCATCCTTTTTTACAGAAGCAGGTATAATATTTGAAGATCTTTCCATATCCTTATCCATCTTTTTGATAATATCCGGATCACTCAGAAGCAGTCCGTTCATCCTCAAACTCTTAACTATTCTCTTTTCTATCTCACCCTCTGATATATCACTCGATGATCTTATTATAGGATCGTCTAGTTTAAAATACAATATGCCTGCAGGAATGGCATCTACATTAACTCTTTCATCTAATTCTGTAAGTATGGCATCTAAATATATTAAAAGCTGCATTTGAAAGCCATAATATATATCGGAAAGCTTAAACTCTTTAGTACCTGATTTATAATCTATTATTCTAAGATATGTCACGCTGTCCTCTTCCATGGTATCCACTCTGTCAGCTCTTCCCACAAGACTAACTTCTTCACCGGAATGAAGTTTTATTGAAATAGGCGGAAAATCACCTTTATATCCAAAGGATAGTTCATATGCCTTGGGCTGAAATTCCCCCCTCTTCATATGCTGTGTTATAAGCCACAGGGATCTTATAAGAATTCTTTTTATTCTATCCGTAAGATGTCTGTACCTTCTAGAGCTATTTAATACAGAACGGGGTTTATCATTTAAGGCCTTATCTACTATATAATTTACATTTTCTTCGCACCATTCTTCGTCTATATCTTTCCATGTCAGATTTTTCTCCTTTAAATCTACAGAAAATTTTTGGAGTATATCATGCATAAAACTCCCAAGATCCGGTGGACTAAAATTATACATTTTCCTTTCCTTAACTTGGAGTCCATATTGTACAAAATATGCAAATGGACACTGGGCATATTTTTCCAGCCTTGAAACACTCACTGTTAAATGCCCTCCATAAAGTTTTCTCACCTTACCGGTATCTATAATTTCCACTTTATTATTATAGGAAAATCCATTTAAAACGCCTTTTAATTTTTCATTCCACCGATTATCTCTTCTATACCACCTGTACACATCTATCCAAATAGGATTTATAGAATCACTATGGCCTATATTTTTTCTTATATTCAAAATCAACTCATTAAAAGTAGCTTTAGGTGTATTTACAGCTTCTATACTCTCTTCATCTCCTGCAGCATCCATCACATTACTTTCTTCCTGTAATTTTGGGAAAAGCTTTTTTATGATGGATATTACAATAGAAGGTCTTTTGGTCTTCCCCTCTCCGTCGCTCATGGAATAGCTCAATTTTAAATATTTATCCACTGCAGTCAGTGTAGTGTATACTAGAAACTGCTCCTCCAAAGCTCTGCTTCTGGTATTTTCTTTCAATTCCAATCCCCTTTCCCTGAGCAAATCTCTGTCTTCATCTGTAAAAATTCCATCTGAAGGTATAACAGCGGGGAAAATGCCGTCATTCACCCCTACAATATAAAGGGCCCTTATATCATGACTCCTGAGCCTAGTTACACTGCTTACTAAAACCTGATCCAGCGAAGGCGGGATCACTCCTATTCTATACTGTAAAAAGCTATTCACTAACATCTCATTAAAAGCTTCCATTCCAAAAGCTTCATCTCCCCTGGAATCCACTATTTGATCCAGTACATCCACCACTATATCCCATATCTGGCTGTACTCATTGGCTTTATCCAATTTGGAATTATCTTTAAAATCTTCTATAAGTTCCTTTATTTTTTCAGGGATTTTCAATTCACAGAGAAAATCATAAAGACCCTGGCATATCTGTACTCCCTTTTTTTTACCTTTTATAGCAGCTGAAAGTTTGAGTATGGGCTCTCTCACCTTGTCTCTTATGGAGTTTATTCTATTTAAATACTCTGCCTCCTCTTCAGATATCTCCTTTTCAGAAACATCATAATTCATTCTAAAATCCCAGGGTTCAGATTGAGTCCACCTTTTTCCTCTTATTCCATTTGCAAGGACATAGTTTTCCAGCATATCTATTTCATCAAATTCTAAATTCAAAATTCCTGTTTTCAAATATCTAAATACAGATTCATAGGACCAGTTTTTAGACAATATTTCCACAGCAGAAACTATCAAAATTATAATAGGATTATTTACAATTTCTCTCTTCTTATCTATAAAATAAGGTATGTCATATTCATTGAACACTGCTTTTATCAAACTTTCATATCCATCTAAATCTCCAGTTACAACTGCAATATCTCTAAATCTAAGGCCTTTATCTCTACATGCCTTTACAATATCTCTGGCAGTATGTTCTATTTCAGTATATTGGTTCAATGCTTTGTATATACCTATATCTTTAACTGATCTATCGTATATCCTATAGGGATAGGAAAACAAATAATCTTGAAGATGCTGGAGTTCAGGATTTTCTCTAAACCTGTGACAGGGGCTGCAATTTAAAACAATAGGTCTATCATAGGTTATATTGTTATCTTTAGCAATCTGTAAAAGTTTTTTCTCTGTAATCCTGGTGGGCAAAAATAAATCCATGCTTTCGGCAGAAGGATTTTTTTCTCTTCCTTCCATACATAGAGTTATATTGATCCTATATGACTTATGCATGATTTTTTTCAAGATTTCATATTCCTGGGGAGTAAAGCTGAAAAATTCATCCACCCATATTTCCGCATTGTCAAACATTTTGGATTCATCCAGTTTTTCGCTGAGCATGTTTAAGGTATCTTCCAAATCCAGATATTTTTTATGGAGTATATTCTCAAATTCAGAGAAAATTATGGCAATATCATCTAATTTGTTTCCTAAATTCACATTTTCCACTTTATCTACACTTTCTTTTAAAAGCATAGGAGATATTTTGTATCTTTTCAATTCAATTATAGAATCAGATATCAAATTTATGAACCCCTTCTCTTTAGAAGCTTTGTCAAATACTTTTAATCTGTCTCTATTTTCCTCTATTATTTTATATAAAAGTATACTCCTGCCTGCATCATTTATATTTTTTCTAGTCCCTCCTCCTACTTCACTAAGAACCCTTTCCGCCATCCTTCTAAAACTGAGTACCTGGGCTTTCAGCATACCCCTTTCCCCAATTGCCTCTATTAATTTTTTTTCTGCCTGAAAGGAAAACTGCTCGGGGACTATAATTATAAGCTTCCTGTCACTTCCATCGTATATCCTATTCTTTATACTGCTCAAGCAGTAGTGACTTTTTCCACTGCCTGCCCTGCCATATATGAATCTAATGCTCATAAAGCTACACCGCTTTCCAAAAGTTTAAGGCTTGAGTTTAAATGTCATAGAGGATTTCCAGTATATGCCGAAAATCCTCATCAATTGTGAACTGTAGACTGTATATCGTGAATTGTCTAAATTATTTTCTCTGAAGCATATCTGCTATTGCTGCCATATTTCCCAGAGAAGACACCGCTTCGTTGGGAAGGATAAGCTTGTTTGCTGGATTCTTAGCCATTTCCTTTAAGGCCTCTACTTGTTTCAAAGCTATTACCCTCTCATCAGTACCTGAATCTATTATGGCCCTGTTCACAAGATCAATGGCTTTTGAATCTGCTGCTGCTACGGATTCTATGGCCTTTGCCTTACCTTCCGCTTCCAGTATCTGAGATTGTCTAAGTCCCTCTGCCCTTCTTATATTTGCTTCTTTTTCAGCTTCAGCCTGCAGTATCTTAGCCTGTTTTTCTCCTTCTGCCCTGGCTATATCACTTTGCTTTTGCCCTTCTGCCTGAAGTATTACAGCCCTTTTATCTCTTTCAGCCTTCATCTGTTTTTCCATGGCCTGCTGTATTTCAGCAGGAGGCATGATATTTTTAATCTCCACAGACAGTATCTTTATTCCGTAGGCATCCGTAATATCATCCACTACCCTTAAAAGTTCACTGTTTATCTTATCTCTTCCTGAGAGCACCTCATCCAAAGTCATATTGCCTACAATATTTCTCATATTGGTAATAGTTGAAAAAATTATACCTGCCCTGTAATCTTCTATATTGTAGATAGCATCTTTAGGACTCAATACTCTATAGAATATGACATTATCTATGGAAATTTTTACGTTGTCCTGGGTTATGACACTCTGCGGCTCAATATCAAGTATCTGCTGTTTAGTGGAAACCTTCCTTCGTACAAAGTCCGCAAATGGAATTATAAAATGCCAGCCAGGCTGCAGAACTCTATGAAATTGTCCAAACCTTTCTATAATGGTCACATATCCCGTATTTACAATTTTAATAGAAGATATCACAGCAGCTAAAATAGCTATGAGAACAACCAGAATAAGAATTTTACCTATCATAATTACATCTCCAATCCATATAATATTTATTTTTAAACCACAATAAACTTACAATTTTTTTATAATCAACTTATTTCCTTCCATTCCCACTATCTTTATTCTGTCACCTTTTTTAAGTACATATTCCCTGTTTTTTATATTCCAGTAAACTCCATCAACTTTTACTCCATTATTTTTCACCATTTCTTCATCTACCACAATATCTTTGCCAATATAGGTTTTCTCTCTGAGCGGTGTAGGTTTTACAGATTTTTTTATATTTTTTTTCACTATTGGATAGCATATTATCATAAGTACTGTGCTTACGACCACAAAGACTATAAATTGTACTAAAAATGAATAATTCAATATTTGTGCTATAATAGCCCCAATAGCTCCAATCGTAAACCATATAAACAAAAATGCACTGGTCACTATATCTACTGTCAATGCTGCTGCTCCAATTACAATCCATAAAATAAGGTTAAACATACAATCCTCCTTTTATCATTCTATAATACAATGATACACCATTATATGCAATTAACAAAGTATAAAGTTCTCTAGTCCTTAATTATGGAGTCCACCCACAATTTATAGCTTGCATCCGAAGGCATTCTCCAATCTCCTCGTGGAGACAAGCTAACTGTACCCACTTTAGGACCGTCGGGAATTGCAGAACGCTTGAACTGCTGGGTAAAAAACCTCTTTATAAATACATCAAACCATTTTTCAATAACCTGACTGCTGTAATCATTTTTATAAGCCTGTTTAGCTAAAAACAGTATCTTCTGCGGAGAATAATTCAATCTCACAAAATAGTATAAAAAGAAATCGTGAAGTTCGTAAGGTCCTACTATATCTTCTGTCTTCTGGGATATTTGTCCCTCTTTATCCTTGGGCAAAAGTTCAGGGCTTACTGGAGTACTTAGTACATCTATTAAAATATCCGATATGTTTTGAGAAGTTTCCCTGTCTGCCACATATCTTACCAGGTATCTCACCAGTGTTTTAGGTATAGAACAGTTTACTCCATACATGGACATATGATCTCCGTTATATGTACACCATCCAAGAGCCAATTCTGATAGATCCCCCGTGCCAATTACAAGCCCTCCCTCTTTATTGGCTATATCCATTATAATTTGAGTTCTCTCTCGTGCCTGAACATTTTCATAAGTTACATCATGTATACGCCTATCATGGGAAATATCCTTAAAATGCTGGGTGCATGCATCTACTATGTTGATTTCCCTGAATTCCGTACCCAAATTTCTACATAAGCTCACCGCATTATTGTAGGTTCTATCAGTAGTCCCGAATCCCGGCATAGTTACAGTTATTACATTTTTTCTTGGAATTTGAAGGATATCAAAAGTTTTGACTGTCACCAGCAGTGCCAGTGTAGAATCCAGACCTCCAGATATACCTACCACGGCTTTTTTCAAATTAGTATGACTTATTCTCTTTCCAAGAGCTGCAGTCTGTATGTTGAATATTTCTCTGCACCTTATCTCCCTTTCATTCTTATTGTCAGGTACAAAAGGATGTTTTTCAACTCTTCTGTTGAACTCACCATAATCCATATTTTCAAATCTAAACTCTATGTTTACCGGTTTGTGTGAAAATTTTTTTACATTATCTCTAAAACTCACATTTTTCAGGCGCTGACTTTTTAATTTGTCTACATCCAGGATTGCAGTTATAACCTCATTTTCTCTTTTAAATCTATTATTTGAGTTCAGCAGAACGCCATTTTCTGATATGCACAAGTCACCGCTGAAAACCAAATCCGTAGAGGATTCAAATACTCCCGAGGATGAATATACGTAAGAGCACATACCCCTGGCACTTTGGGAACATATGAGATTCCTCCTGTAGGAAGACTTGCTTACAACTTCATTTGAAGCAGATAAATTTCCCAAAATATTTGCCCCCATAAGACAGAGATAACTGCTTGGAGGTATTACTGCCCAGAGATCTTCGCATATTTCAAAACCAAACCTGAAATCTCCACAGGTAAATATTAAATTCACACCAAAGGGTATATTCTTTTGAAAATAAAAATCAATGCTTTCGTCTATGACATCTATTCCCTCTGTAAACCATCTTTTTTCATAAAATTCCTCATAATTGGGGATATAGCTTTTAGGAACAATCCCCAAAATATTTCCCTTAAATACTATACATGCACAGTTATACAGGCAGTTATTGTATACAATAGGTGCTCCTACTGCTATTAGAATATCTTTCCCTTTAGAATAATCACACAGCTCCTTCAAAGCTTCCAGCGTCATTTTCAAAAGGAGCTGCTGCTCAAAGAGATCTGCACAGGTATACGAAGTTATGGAAAGTTCAGGAAATACCACAAGTTTTGATTTTTCCACCGATGCTTTATCTATACAATCCTCTATGTTTTTCAAATTAAACTCTATGTCCCCTATATTCGTCAGCGGGCAGGCCGATGACACCCGTATGAAATTCATTATATTTTACCTCCTATTGGCTTTTTATATCCGAGCTAAAAATTTTTCAATTTAATACTATAATAACATTATAAATAATATAAGCTAAATTATCCATTGATTATAAGCATTATAATGGGAACTATAGTAGACACCAGAGCCAGAAGCCATACTCCAAAGGCCGCCAGTCTATTGTTTTCCCTTACCCATACGTAAATCCCATAACTTAATGTATAGTAGCCAGAACACAATATCAAAAAACACAGTATATATTTCATTTTTCCACCTTTCCTCCAGAATCCCATATATCCGACGTATAAAAGCCCGCTCCCATTCTTCTTACATTTACAGTTAAATTTACATTGATCTTTGCATCCTTATAATGACTTAGCCAGTTATAATCTTCCCATTCCTGAATGGTTTTAAAATTGTCCACTACATGGTACCCAAATCCGAAAATATCAGATTCATATTCTTTTTGGGTTTTTTCAATGGTTTTATTTATACCCTTGCTCAAAAAATCTTTTATCTGAGCATTTAAATCCTGTATCATATATAATTTTTCATAGGGGGTTTTATTGTTAATGGAAACTATATCTGCCTCCACCTTCAAATTCACATCGATTACAGGCTTCCCACCGCTGAAATGTGCTTTTACCTTAGGCTTTCTAGCCAATTTAATATAGGCCACGATAACAGTACTAGGTTTGTACTTGTCATTTATAGTTATGGTGGCACCCCTAAACTTACCTTCTACAAGAAGATAGTACCTGGTTTCATAGCTATCCAGGTAACCTACCATTTTATCCCCATTAAATACAGCTGTACCTGAAAGCTCCCTCTTAGCTGATCCCTTTCTTGGAATTTCTCCGGGTAGATACCCTTTACCTGTAATAGGCGGAATATCTTTTTGATTCTCTCCTTCTCCTATATTGCTATAATCATTTACACCGCCATATGATGCAACAGGCTGTTTATACGATGAAAGAATACTCTGGTAAAAATCAAAAAATTGTTCCTCAGCGGAATAGGAATTATGCAGAGGCTGGGAAAAAAACAGTTCAACCATCTTGGGAAGGCTCTCTCCTATAATAGATAAATTTTCTCTGACAAAATTTTGGGCTTCACCTTTTACCACAGTAATAGCCACAGTATTTCTCATCTCCCTGTATCTCTGTATTCCTAAAATATATTTTCCTATCCCCTCCACTGCAATTTTTTCTGAAAATACAATGACTTTCAGATGTTTCAATGTGATTCTGCGGGATATTTCCTGTCCAAACATCTCCATGGACTCTATAATACTGGGAGCTTCTATAACAGCTATATTGGACTGCGTACGTTGAGTACCTTCCTGATTTCTGTTTGCTGCACCATATACAGAATACTGTATTGTAATTCTAAATTTGTTGTTGGCTCCCTTATCCACTCCCAGCATCACAGGGTAAACTTCATCATCAATTTCCACTGCATCATAGCAACCTGTAAGTACAGTAAAAAGCATAAGGAAGATCAAAAGCAAACTAATTTTTCTGTACATTTGAATTACCACCCTTTCTCTTTAATAGAATGGCTATGATAAGCACAGCAGTGGGTATAAAATAATTTATAAACATACTGTATTCACGGATTAATGCTAAATTTATGGATATCAGCTCCATTATATTTTTGGGGATAATTGCCACAACAAAAACCAGAAAGGCAAAGGGAAGCAAAAGGGGTTTATGGTCTTTTATATTGTATATTTTACAGTAAATACTTATACATATATAAAATGCTATAGCTGTAGTTATCATGGAAGGTATAACCCAGGTCATGAGAAATATTGTCTCCACTCTTTGAATAAATCTATTGAAATAAATTGTCCTTGAGAGTTCAAAAATACCAGATATATTTTCTTCTCCAAAAGCATAGTTGAAAGAGGCAAGGTAGAACATAAAGCAGAACATGAATACAATTCCAGAAAATATTATGCTTATAATACCTGCTTTTTTTATTTCTTTTAAATCTCTGAGGGAGTCTGTCACAACAAATAAAATTATAAATTCGCTGTAAGAAGAACTTCTCAAAAATTCGGACTTTAAAGTTTTGATAATGCCATATCCAAGGTAGGGCTTTAAATGATTAAAATTGTATATTGGATAGGCCATGGAAAACACCAGGACAAGGCCCAGTATAACGGGCACAAGGCAAATGCCGCACAACTGTCCAAGCCCTTTGAATCCAAAGTAGGTAATTAACATTGACACCAGTAGAATACATCCCATTATAAAGCTGGGAGGAGTCTGTGGCAGGTTGTATATCTTTATCATATCAACAAATTCCCTTAAATTAGATCCTGCATAAAAAACACAGTATGCGCAGAGTATCATTCCCAGTATCTTCCCCAAAAACTTGCCAACAACTTCATCAAATATCTGAATTAAATTCATTCCTGGAAATCTCTTCATAAGCATGTATATAATACAGAAAAACACCAGACTTATGATGCAGGAGCCTAGGGTTGAATACCAGGCTGCAGTTCCAACTCTCTGAACTATTGCAGCAGCACTGGAATAAAATATTTTATTTATAATAGCCAAGACTACAAGGGATACAGCTTGAAACAGCCCTATGTTACCTTCATTCATAAATCTCCACCTACTTCAAATATTTTTATCCTTCTTTTCAACATTGGCATCCTGATTCATCCAGCCTTTAGAATTCTCAGGCTGTCTTTTTGAGTCCATGGTATTTAATTCATCGGGCCTGAATTCCTGCTTCCAGATAGGGTAATTCAAAATAGTATCCTTGCTTTTATTTGTCTTAGGCGGAAAATTGGAGAGGAAAGGAACTCCGAAGGACTTTATATTGCCTAATATGGCTATATAAGCCACTATTCCCAGGCATACACCCAAAAGTCCCAGTATATATCCAAAAAAGATAAAGGACAATCTAATTATCCTGGTAGCATAGGTCAAGCTGAAATCAGGTATGGAATAATTTCCAAGTACTGTAAAGGAAATTACTATGATTAAAATAGGGCTTATTATGCTTGCCTGCACAGCTGCCTGACCTATTATAAGTGCACCTACTATACCTATAGTATTTCCCAAAATTCCCGGTATCCTTATACCGGCTTCTCTTATGAGTTCAAAGGAAATTTCCATAAATATAACTTCTACAATAGTGGGAAAGGGCACTTCTTCTCTCGTTCTGGCAATCGATATGAGAAGAGAAGAGGGGATCATCTCCTGATGATAGTTTATCAGTGCCACATACATCCCTGGAAGCAGCAGTGATACAAGTATTCCAAATATTCTAACAGCTCTCAGCAGAAAGCCATACTGCCATTTTAAAATATAATCTTCCGAAGTATGAAACAATGTGAAAAATGTAATCGGCAGAATGAGAACATAGGGGGTGCCATTTGAAATCAGCGCCACTCTTCCCTCCATAATATAATAGCATGTTCTGTCACTTCTCTCCGTAGACAGTACTGTGGGAACCAGAGACCAGGTGTTGTCTCCAATATATTCTCCGAGCATTCCCGTTCCAGATATAAAATCTGTCTTTATGCTGCTTATTCTTCTCTTTACTTCCTGTACTATTGCAGGGTTTACTATACCCTCTATGTACATAATTGCACATTCATTGTTATTGCTGTCCCCCACCCTGAGCTTTTCTGTAATCAGATCCTTATTTCTTATAAGTTTTCTTACAAGAGCTACATTAGTGGATAGATTTTCTGTAAAAGCTTCATAAGAACCCTTTACAGATCCCTCCGTCTGGGGCGTATTTACCTCTCTTTTTTCAAACCCCTTCGTGCCATAGGAGCCATAATAATCACATCCATCTATATACAGCACTGTATTACCTACAATTATCTGATATATGACATCTTTAAGTTTATTTACAGTTTTCATATAATTGATTTCAATTACATTATTTAAAATGAAATTTACCTCTTTTTGTTTTTTATCTGTATTCGAATCCTTATCTTCCTGATTCCCACTCTCATTTTCAATTCTATAATTTAGAAGAGGCCTCAATATGAAATTATTTACAATATTATTATCCACGGCACCATTCAAGTAAGCTATAAATGCATTATATCTTCCTGCAATCCTAATTCTTCTCACTATAATATCCTTGTTGACTGGATAGTGAAATTCCTGCTGAATAAATTCTACATTGGAATCAATATTCGATGAAATTTTGTCTTCATTATTCTGCTTGAGGCCATTTTTTATATTTAAAGAATTATAATCATAGCCTTTATTTCCTGAGTTTTCATTTATTTCAGGTATATAAAATTCCTGTACTTCCTTTTTATGTTTATATGTAATCAAAGAAGCCATACCTTTAAATATATTACCCATTATCATACCCTCCATTTAATTTACAATTTACAGTTCATAATGTACAATTAATGAAAATTTTTGGATAGAATTAAAAATTATTTTCCCGAAGATTTTAAATTAAACACAGTAAAAGCAACTAGGGGCAGTAGGAACAGTGCAGCTACACACACATATACATACAAATTCAGAAAACTAAAAAGTGTAAGTAAATTTTTTGAAGTCATATAGGATACCACATAAATGACAACAGTAAATACAATCAAAAATATATTGGGATTTACGACTTTATTTATTTTAAATTCTCTAAATATCAATACAAGGGCAAAAAATGTAGTTACATATTTTGAAAACCAGCCTGATATTACCTGAAATATCACATAGAATTCACCGCTGGCTATAAAGCCAAAGTACGATATGAGCTGAGTCTGGACCAATTTAGGATACACAATGGTATTTGCCCTCTCCACATTGAAAGTGGCAAGTACTCCCACTACAGCAACAATTATCATCTGAGCTACAAATAAATTACCCAAAAAAGAATATGTCCTAAGCCCCTTTTTAATATCCAGCTGACTCAAATAGGGCAGTGCTATAACAATGGAAGAATACATACCTATCGATTTCACAATGGATAAAAAAAAGTCAGCATTTATTCCATGTTCAAATATGGGGAACAATCTACCATAATCCTTAAATCTGGATGTCAAAATAGCCAGGTTTATTCCATTGAATACGGAAATAGCTATACACACCATGATAACTGCCATTACGGAATATCTACCCCTTTTTACGGTATAGAACCCCGGTATTACTACAAATAGCAGTATGTACCATACAGGACTTTCTATAAAAAAATTAGTATGTACTACATTTGCCTCTACAGAGGCACTCTCTATAAGAGATAAAAAAACCGCCGATGCAAATACGATTAAAAGCAGGTTTCCAAATAAATTTCCAAAAGAAGTAGTAAATATTTCATGCAAACTATAACAATTGTTTTTCAAACATATATTTATCAGGTAGTCAAAATAAATCAACATTATCATACAAGTTATTATAATAGCCACCCAGCTGTCTCTGCCGGACATGTTCATAAAAATTTGAGGATATGTTTTCAAACTGGATATTGACAGGGCAGACACTATGAAAAATATATGTTTAAAGCTGAATTTGCCCATAAATAATCTCCATTCACACTAAATTTTACATAAGAATATTATCTGCTAAACCATGAATGTTATTCAAGAAAATACAGATAATATAGCTGGTGATGAAAATATGAATGATTATTTAAATTATATAAACGAAAAATTAAAGAATAACTCTGATTTAAAACACCGTGAAATAAAATGCAGTAGGGGAATCATATATCTGTTATTTATAGACGACATGTGTGATTCAAAATTTATAAGCGAATATATAATAGCCCCTCTGATAAAAAACAGCAAATCCATCACTGACGTGGAAATGATAAAAGATCAGGTTCTCTACAGCAACTCCCTAGGTGATGTAAATTCCAAAGATGATGCACTACTGCACATTTTATCCGGTGACGTTATAATATTATCTGATTTTTATGGCAATGTCATATACTGTGAAGCCAAAGGATTCAACAAGAGAACTATAAACACCCCTTTAACTGAAACAGTGATAAAGGGCCCAAGAGAAGGCTTAACAGAAGCTTTAATGGACAATATATCTCTTATAAGGAGAAGAATAAAAAGCCCACAATTAAAAATAGAATACAAGATTGTAGGTAAAATTTCCAATACAACTGTAGTTTTTTTGTATCTCCAAGATCTGGTTTCACAAAAGGTAATAAAATACATCAATGATAAATTTTCAAAAATGAACATAGATTTTCTTCTCGATACAAATTATATAGAAGAACAGTTAAAAAATTCAGGAACTATTTTTGATACCATAGGTTATACTGAAAAAGCCGATACTGCAGCATCCAAGATACTACAGGGCAGGGTGCTTATTCTTGTAGACGGTACTCCCTTTGCCCTCAGCGCACCTTATTTCTTTATAGAAAATTTTCAGATGGCGGATGATTATTATCTGAATACTTACTACACAAGTATAGTCAGACTAATTAGAATTGCAGCTTTTGGGATTTCAGTATTTCTGCCAGGACTGTATATAGCACTTACAACCTATCATTTTTCACTTATACCTCTTATATTTGTATTCAGGCTCTCTTCATCCAGAGCAGACGTGCCCATTCCCACTGTTATAGAAGTTTATTTGATGTTGTTTTTCTTCCAGCTTCTAAGGGAAGCTGGAATACGGCTTCCCCAACCCATAGGGCAGTCCATGAGTATAGTAGGAGCACTCATACTTGGCCAGGCAGCAGTAAGCGCCGGCCTTACTTCCCAAAGTACGGTTATAATAGTGGCCATATCTGCCATATCTTCCTTTTTAACACCTAAATTATACGGTCCCATACTTGTATGGAGTTCTATAATACTGCTCCTGTGTTCTCTAATTGGTATGCTTGGATTCTTCATGGGATTGTTCGTAATGATATCGGATGTAGCATCTCTGGATAGCTGCGGCTACCCATACATTACCCCTATACTTACCAGAAAGAATTTAAGGTACAGGGATATTTTCCTCAGAGGAAAATTGACCAATATATCCAATAATAATTTTAACAAGGATGATAAGATATGAAAAAATTTCTCTGCTGCTTTCTAATAATATGTGCATCTTTCCTCACTGGATGCTTTAACTACAACGATATAGATAAGGTCATATTTGCAACAGCCTGTATAATAGATGTAGATAGCCAGGACAATCCCATAATTTATGTAGAAGCCTTCAAGCCTCAAAAAACTGTTACCAGTTCTTCTAACAGCGACCAGAGGATCCTCTTTAAAGGTTCAAGAAAAACTATGTTTGAAACCATAAGAGATATAAATCTATCTTCCAATTACAAATTAAATTACACTCAGAATATGGGAATTATATTTACTCAAAAAGCTGCAGAACGCAGCATGAAAGATTTTATAGATTTTTTTGAAAGGGATCAGGAATTTGTACTAAGGGCAAATATAGCTATTCTAAAGGGGTGTCCGGACAATTTTATCAATATGAAATTAAAGGGTCAGGAATATCTGGGGGTCTTTATTCATGACCTAATAAAGAACATACCCTCATCCTCCAGAGAAGTTATGACCAGCTTAAATGATTTTTTAAATGAAATGCATACTAAATCCAAGACATCTGTTATTCCCATGGTACAGATAAAACAGGATCAACCCGAAAATAGAATAGAAATAGGAGACGGGGCCATAATCACCAATTACAAAATGGTGGACACATTGAGAAGAGAAACTGCATTAGGCTATAATTTTATGTTGAATAATATAAACGGAGGCTCCATGGAAGTCACAAATCCGGATATTTCCTCCAAATATATAGGACTGGAAATACTAAAAAATACCACAAAAACAAAAATGTATTACGATGGTAAAAAATTAGTAGTAAAAAAAATAATAAACACAAAAGCAAGCATATCCGAAGCACAAAATAAACTCAACTTAAATCAAGCCTCCATAAAAGCAATAGAGGCAAATGCGGAAAGGAACATAATTTATGCCTGTGACGATATATTTAAACAATATAAGGATAAAAATTTGGATATATTTCATATAACGGAAGACTTTCAAAGAAGATATCCTAGAGAAAATTCAGATAACATATTTCAAAAAAGCCAGCTCAAAATGGACGTACACGTTTCAATAGAAGGCTCTTCCCTTAAAACAAATTTTGGAGGTTAGTTTTCTGGCATCATTGCGAATAATAGTATATAATGATTTTTGAATACAATAAAAATCATATTCAAATATCAAAGTTCAATATTGTAAATTGCAAACTGTGCATCGTTTAAGTTTGCACTTTGTACTTTGAAAAAGCTAGGAGTGAAATAAAATGGTATCGTTAGGGAAATTCAATCTCTTAAAAATAGCCCGGAAAACCAAGTTCGGATATTATCTGGATGCCAAAACAGGCAGTATCAGGGATGACATACTTCTTCCAAATAAAAATACCCTGGGAAAAGAACTTTCCATAGGGGATGAGCTAAATGCCTTTATATATAAGGATTCAAAAGACAAAATAATTGCTACTCTTAAATCACCACTGGCTCAGGTAGGAGAAATTGCACTGCTAAAAACAGTATCGCAAGTCAGCTTCGGCTATTTCATAGGCATAGGCCTGGAAAGGGATGTGCTGGTTCCAATATCAGAACAAAAGTATAAACTCATTCTGGGAAAATGCTATCCCTTTTACCTCTATCTGGATAAGACAAATAGAATAGCTGCAACTACAGACATAGACAGATATCTTTTAGAAGTGGAGGAGGAAAATGAAAAATACAATATAGGTGCAGAGGTAAAGGGCATTGTCTATGGTTTCCAGACAAACAACAGTGCCATGGTGGTAATTGATAAAAAATATAAGGGTGTTATATTAAGAAATGAATATTTTACAAAGCTAAATATCGGCGATGAACTCAATTTGAGAATAAAAAGGATTTACGAAGATGGTAAACTGGGACTTACGCCCAGGAAAACTCCAAAGTACGAGAGGTTATCCCTGGAGGATACAATACTGGATTACCTAAAATCACACGGCGGGTTTATGCCCTATAATGACAAAAGTTCTCCTGAAGATATAAAAACCACATTTCATGAAAGTAAAAATTATTTTAAAAACGCCCTGGGAGGACTTATGAAGAGAAATTTAATTTTTCAGGATGAAAATGGAACAAAACTCATTAAGTAAAAGCTGTATGCGATTCATTTCAGAATTGCATACAGCTTTTCAAACTAGGAAAGAAAATCAAGAGCTACTTGAGTATAAGCTGCTGTCCCTATGGGAAGGGCATCTTCATCCACATTAAAATAATTGGAATGATGAGAGTAGTTGCATCCCTTCTCCTCGTTTCTTCCACCAAGGAGCATCAATGAACCCGGAATTTCCTCCAGATATTCAGAAAAATCCTCTGAGCCCATTATTCTGTCTATACTTATGACTCCATCTTCACCCATAAACTTTTTTATGGAATTTATGGCCGCTCTAGTGTGTTTGGGTTCATTATCAGTCACAGCACATTTAAAAGTATAATTAAATTCATAATCACATCCATATGCTTCACAGGTGTTTTTAATTATTCTCTCCATCCATTTTGGAAGTTCCTTTCTAACATTAGCATTGAAAGTTCTGTTCATACCTTCCATTTCAGTGGTACCGGGAGTTACATTAAATCTCTCTCCGCCTCTTATAGTTCCTATATTTATTACTATTGGACTTCTTACATCATTCACCCTGCTCACTATAGTCTGTATACCCTGAATTATTGCAGAAGCGCATGTTATGGAATCCACTCCCTGCCATGGAGAAGAACCATGACAAGATTTACCAAGCACTTTTAATTTCCAGATATCTGCACTCGCCATAATTGGCCCTTCCTGTAATGACACTTTATTTATGGATATATCAGACCATACATGCATACCAAAAATATAGTCCACATCTGGATTTTTAAGGGCTTCCCCCTGCACCATCTGCTTTGCTCCTTCCGCAATTTCTTCTGCAGGCTGAAATAAAAATTTAACAGTACCCTTTAATTCATCCTTTTTCTCAGACAATAGTTTTGCTGCTCCTAAAAGCATAGAAGCATGGAAATCATGCCCACAGGCATGCATATAACCTATATTTTCCGATGAAAACGGAAGACCTGTCTTTTCAGTTACAGATAATGCATCTATATCTGCCCTGAGTGCAATAACCTTACCTTTTGAACTTCCTTCTAGAATGCCAACTATTCCTGTTTCTCCAATATGATCCACTTTAATCCCCATGTCAATTAAATTTTTAGTAATTATTTTGGATGTCCTGTACTCTTTAAGCGACTGTTCAGGATGTCTGTGAAAATCTCTTCTTAAATCCACCAACCAATCTTTAATATTTTTTGCCCTCTCCAACACGTCATTCCCCATATAAATAAGCGCCTCCTAATTTTAATAAATAATTTATAATAGCTTAAGGAATATACTAGCTATGACTACAGATGCAATAGATACTGTCATAAAACCACCTACCAGCATTCTAGGAAGCAATATGTCTATCAGATAATTTTTTTCTTCCTCTGTACTGCCCACAGATTTACAGACTTCCGTAGTTATAACATAATCCGCCGGAAAGCCGAAAAGTGCTGTAAGTGCACAGGCAAAAGCCATTTCTTTTGAAAATCCAAGAGGTCTACCCACGAGCATTGACATTATAAACATACCCAGAATTCCCAAAATTATAAGTACAATTATCGGTCCTATTATTCCTAAAAGCTGTGCTGGTGTAACACTGGACAGCTGCGAAAATACATAGGCCAGAAGTCCCAATATAAGCCAGTTAAAAACCCCTGCTTTGACAAGAGACTGTTCTTCCAGAAAACCCAGTTCACAAAAAACAACTCCAAGTATGAGACATATCACATACTGATTCACTGCCCCGCCAGTTAAATTAGACAGCCATCCCGCAAGCATGGATACCAGTATTACTTTAAAAAGTATCATTGGAGAGCTCTGATAAGCTTTCGGAAGTGCAGGTATAAGCTTTTTCCTCTCACTTTCTTCCTGAAACATACTTCCTTCTTTTAGAACTTTTGGATCAGGACCATTTTCTCTAAAGTCCTTTATAACTCTCTTTCCCTCTTTTTTTAAACACCAGGAGGTAATAGGATATCCAAAAAAACTGTGGGTTATAAACATAGCTATTGGAAGTACTGCAAGAGCAGTAATACCTTGAGCCTTCAATCCCTCAGACATAAGTAATGCTGCCACTATTCCCCCAGTAAGAGGTGGTGTTGCAGCCACAACTGTGTGCCAATCGAACAGCAATAGTCCTACAGTCATAGTCAAAGCCATAATTCCACACACTCCACAGACTGCAACCACTACCGCCTTCCACTGACTTATCAGTTTTCTCAAACTCATAAGAGTACCTAGATGTACAAGAAGAAGTCCCATAGCAATCTGTATAAACTCTTTACCAAAAGATGCCCGTACAACTACATCCTTTGGTGCAAATGTCCAAAATGCTATTAAAAATAAAACAGCCGAGATAAATACTGAAGGAACATAGGCCTTCGTTTTTTCTGATACAACTTCCCCTATTAGTAAAAATGCCATTACTACGAGGAAACATTCAACAGATGTAAATTGCATTAACTTCACCCCTTTTTAAATTACAGAAAATTATTTCAGTATTTTTATTAGTAGCATTTACCATGCCAATAAAAACCTTATTGGCAATCATGAAATTTATCATTCATATAAATAGTATATTAAACTATAGTATTCATATATACATTCCATTAAATATTTTCATTTAGTAAAATACTATATAAACTCCTGCTTGTAAACATATAACCTCGATAAAATCATCACATAAAATTTTAATTTTCTGATTCATAATTTATTTTACTTTACATTTTAAAAATATAGATATTAAATATTCATTTAAAGTCGACATTATATTTGTATAAGAGATCTTTTTCACGGTGTTATGATCTTTCGTATTGAAATCATGTGCATCAATATGTTACAATTTTAGGGTAACATATTGATACATTTTGTAATTGCAACAGCAAAATTTATTGTACACTCAAAAAAGGTAAGGTGATGACATTTTAAATTATGAACGATAAAATTTCCAGAATAGAATTAAAACAGTATATAAGTAACATAAATCACATGATATTTTACAATATTTCACTTCCAGTTATATTTGTAGATGCCAAATGCAATATATTAGATGTAAATCCTGCTTTTACAAAATTTTTTCAAATTACACTTAAAGATTTGGAGGATTCCCAAGTAGAAAATATCATTCCCAATTCCAAACTTCCAGATGTAATTAAGACAGGAATCCCTGAAAATGAGAAGATATATAAATTTAATGATAAAACGAAAGTTATCATTCACAGTATTCCTCTTTTATACGGAAATCAATTAATAGGAGGAATGAGCTTATTTACATCTGAGTCCTTTGATAATACAGATATGGCCAATAAATTCAATAGTATAAATGCATCATTTCATGCAAAATATAATTTCAATGATATTTTAGTAAACTCCACTAGCGGAAAAAAGTGTAAAAAAATGGCAGAAAAGTTTGCTCTTTCTAATTTTACTGTACTTATAACCGGTGAAAGCGGTGTTGGTAAAGAAATGTTTGCCCATGCTATTCATAATAAAAGCAAAAGACGACTTAATCCATTCGTAAAAGTAAATTGTGCCGCAATACCAGAAAATCTTGCAGAATCAGAATTGTTTGGATATGACAGCGGCTCTTTTACCGGAGCTTCAAAAGAGGGTAAATGCGGAAAATTTGAACTGGCAAATGGCGGAACTATATTTCTGGATGAAATAGGGGATATACCATTAGTTCTTCAAGCAAAACTACTTAGAGTTTTACAGGAAAACGAAGTAGAACGTATAGGCAGTAATAAAATAATAAATATAGATGTAAGGGTAATAGCTGCCACCAACTGCGATTTGAAGAAAAAAGTACTTCAGGGTACTTTCAGAAAGGATTTGTTTTACAGGCTTAATTTTTTAAATCTTGAAATTCCTCCTCTCAGGGAGCGTAAGGGGGATATAGACATTTTGGTAGAATCTATACAAAATAGATTCTACCAAAAATACAACATAAAAAAATATTTTCCCGACAATATATTAAAAGTTCTATCCTCCTATGACTGGCCCGGTAATATAAGAGAATTGACAAATATATTGGGAAGGATAATGGTAACTTCCAAAAATAAAGTTATAACCATGGATGATTTACCTGAATTTTTATTAGAAGACAACCATCAAAATGATCTCAACGAAAATAATAAAGATAAGCTTCTAAAAAATTCCATCCATGAAACTGAAAGTAAATTGATAATGAATACATTGATAAAAAATAATTTTAACAAATCGAAAACAGCGGAAACTTTAGGAATTCCAAGAATGACACTTTATAGGAAACTAAAAAAATTATTTCCCAGTGAAAATAGCTCACATTTTATCTGATGGTTACCATTGCTTATTCAATTTAAATGGAGATTTTCGTTTTTGTCCGAAAATCTCCATTTAACATTCATTTCCCACTATTAACTTTTAACTATCCTGTTCCAGAGTATTTTTACAGTTTCATTCACAATAAGAGGTATTATGGATAACAAAAGTACAAACAGCCAGTCATTCAAGGTGAGCCTAAACACTTTGAATACAGATGCCAAAAATGGCACTGTGATCACTATATTCTGAAGTATTATTCCAAGTACTATCGCACCAATCAAATACTTATTGGTAAAAATTCCAACCTGGAACATGGATTTTTCACTATGTCTTATACTCAAGGTATAAAAAAGCTGAGACACACTCAATACCACAAAAGACATAGTCTGGGCATGCATAAGAGAATTTGGATATATTCTGGTACCTACATAAAAAGCACTCAGCGTGATTATACCTATCAAAATACCGTTGCCTATTAAAAGTGCCCCATTTTTTCCTGAAAATAGTCCCTCTTTCGCATTACGAGGTTTTTCTTTCATTATATCCGGATCATCAGGATCCACTCCCAGGGCCAGTGCTGGAAGGCTGTCTGTTATAAGATTCACCCATAAAAGGTGAATGGGTCTTAATATCGAAGGCCACCCCAGAACTATGCCAATAAACAGAGCTATTATCTCTCCTATATTGCAGGAAAGAAGAAATACTATGGATTTCCTTATATTATTGTATATATTTCTTCCCTCTTTTACCGCTTCCACAATAGTTGAAAAATTGTCATCAGTCAATATCATATCCGAGGCATCTTTAGCCACATCAGTTCCCGTAATTCCCATAGCTACACCTATATCTGCAGTTTTTAACGAAGGTGCATCATTCACACCATCTCCAGTCATGGAAACTATATTTCCCTTTTTCTTCAATGTCTTTACAATTTTCACTTTGTGTTCAGGTGATACTCTGGCAAAAACTCTCAAATGGTCAATTTTGTCTTCGGCATCCTCTTCAGATAATTTATCAAATTCATATCCCAGTATGACCTGAGAGGAATCCTTTGCTATTCCAAGCTCTTTTGCTATGGCAAAGGCTGTATTCTTATGATCTCCAGTAATCATAACCGTCCTTATACCTGATTTTCTACATTCTTCTATGGAATTTTCAACATTTTCTCTTGGAGGATCTATCATTCCAACCAGACCGACAAAAGTCAAACCTCTTTCCATAGAATCAATTTCAATTTCAGTTGAATCCACCCTTTTAAAAGCTGCCGCAAGTACCCTAAGGGCATCTTTCGACATGCTGTCAGAAGCATCCATTATTTTTGATTTCAGCTCTTCAGTAAGTGGAACTATATTATCATTTACATATATGCTGTTACACAGCTTAATTAAATTATCCACAGCCCCTTTTGTAATTACATCGTACTTATCACCGAATTTATTCAAAGTAGTCATAAGCTTTCTGTCCGAATCAAAGGGTATCTCATTTGCCCTGGGATGTAACTTATTTTCATCTTCCTTGTATAAATCAAATTTAGCTCCTAATTCAAGTAGTGCAATTTCAGTTGGATCTCCGGTTTTGGAATCTGCAGAATAAGTAGCATCATTACAGAGCATCATATCTTTTACAAGAGCGGAATGAACTTTGTTTTTCACATCCAGACCTGAAATATCATTCAAAATGCCATCAGCATAAAATTTCGTCACAGTCATTTTATTCTGTGTTAAAGTCCCAGTTTTATCGGAACATATTATATTTACGGAGCCTAAGGTTTCTATGGCAGGCAATTTCCTGACTATGGCATTCTTCTTTATCATTCTCTGGACTCCCACTGCAAGAACTATGGTAACCATGGCAGGTAATCCCTCCGGAACAGCAGCCACTGCCAGACTTATGGCTGTCAGAAACATTTCAAATAAATCCCTTTTTTGAATCACTGCCACACCAAACATGAGAACACATATTATAAGTACTGCGAAACCAAGTGCCTTACCAAGCTGTGCAAGTTTCACCTGAAGAGGAGTCAGATTTTTTTCATCCTCATCAAGCATTTTTGCTATCTTCCCTATCTCAGTATTCATGCCTGTGGCTACAGCAACACCTACACCTCTTCCATAAGTTACCATAGTCGACATAAAAGCCATATTCTGCTGATCTCCAAGAGATATATTCTCACCTTCTAAGACATTCTCTGCATATTTTTCAGAAGGTACTGATTCACCGGTTAGAGCTGATTCCTCTATCTTAAGGTTGGCAGTTTCAATTAACCTTAAATCGCAGGGGACGTACTTGCCAGCCTCCAAAATCACTATATCTCCTATTACTACCTCTTCGGAAGCTATTTCCTGAATACTCCCATCTCTTTTCACAAGTGCTTTGGGAAAAGAAAGCTTTTTTAAGGATTCAAGTGCTCTTTCAGCTCTTGATTCCTGAATCAATCCTATTACGGCATTTAATATAACTACAATTACTATAATAACTGCATCACTTACTTCTCCAAGTAAAGCGGAAATTACGGCCGCTGCCAGCAATATATATATCAACACGTCATTTATCTGTTCAAACAAAAGTCTTAAAACAGATTTTTTTTTCTTCCCTGCCAATTTATTGGGACCATATTTATCTTTTCTAATTAAAGCTTCCCTTGAACTCAGTCCATTTATCCTATCCGTATTGAATTCTTTTATTATTTCATTTGAACTTTTCTCAAACCACATAAAATCACCTACCCAAGTTTTATTTTTTGAAAACACTGTAATCTTATACATATTAAATAGCCATTATCACTGTTATATAAAAATTCTATAGTCAATTATATATTTAGCTGTGAGTTATGATAAAATTATACTATATTTTTGCCAAGATATTATATATGTCTCTTATACAAATATAAGAGCAAACGATACCATAATAGATATACTATGCCGTATTCTTATTGAAAAAAAAAATAGGGTGGGTGCGG
>NZ_FXYI02000030.1:0-26668 GCF_900184915.1 Clostridium sp. HV4-5-A1G
ATTTTTAAATAGTAAAAGGGCAGCTAAAGCTGCCCTTTTACTGAATTATTTTGCAACTATATTTACAAGTCTTCCTTTTACTACTATGACTTTTTTTACATCCTTACCTTCTAACAAAGGTTTGATATTTTGACTTGAAAGAGATAATTTCTCTATTTCTTTTTCATTTAAATTTGTAGGAATATTTATCTTGGATCGTATCTTCCCATTTATCTGTATAGCCATTTCAACTTCATCTTTTATAAGAGCATCTGGATTAAATTCAGGCCATTTTTCATTGAATATGGAGTAGTCCATACCTAAATTCTCCCACTGATCTTCTGAAAAATGGGGGGCAAAAGGAGCTAGGATTTTTATAAAATCAAGTATGCTGTCTTTTAACAGGGGTAAATTCTTTTTATCCTCCTGGGTGTATTTTGAAAGAGCATTTGTAAACTCCATAATTCTGGCAATAGCTGTATTGAATTGAAATTTGCCGGCATCTTCCGACACGGATTTTATCGAAAAATTTCTTACATAGTTTAATTCTTTTTCCGCACTGTCCATGGAAGTCTTGCTGTTATCTTTATTTTTAAGTATTTCTTTTATAGAATTTACGAGTCTCTCTATTCTGTCTACAAATCTATCCATGGATTTAATGCCGTCTTCACTCCAGGCACCACCTTCTGCGTAATCAAATCCAAACATCAGATACATTCTAAATACGTCAGAACCGTATTGTTGTATGCAGCTGTCTGGAGATATGGTGTTGCCTTTGGATTTACTCATTTTCTGACCGTCAGGCCCAAGTATTATACCCTGATGTCTTAAAGACAGAAAAGGTTCGTCGAAATTTAGAAATCCCATATCCCTGAGTGCCTTGGTGATAAATCTGGCATATAGAAGGTGCATGCATGCATGTTCCGGACCGCCCACATACATATCCACAGGCAGCATTTTATCTATTGTGTCTTTGTCAAAAGCCTGTTTATCGTTTTTATTGTCTGCATATCTTAAGTAGTACCAGGAAGAGCATACAAAGGTATCAAGAGTGTCAGCCTCTCTCCTGGCAGGACCTCCACAGTGAGGACAGGTTGTATTTATAAATTCTTTTGATTTTAAAAGAGGTGATTTCCCATCAGGAGAAAATTCCACATTATAAGGAAGTCTCACGGGAAGCTCATCTTCTGGTACCGGAACTACTCCACATTTATCACAATATATTATTGGAATAGGAGTTCCCCAATATCTTTGTCTTGATACAAGCCAGTCTCTCAGCCTGTAATTTACTGTGCCAGAACCCATCCCCATTTTCTCCAGTTCTTTAGTTACAGCTTTTTTACCTTCTACAGTGGATAATCCATTGAATTTACCGCTGTTAATCATCTTCCCGTATTCTACATATGGAAGAGAATCTCCTCCCTCTATAACTCTTTCGATAGGAAGCTTATATTTTGTGGCAAATTCATAATCTCTTTCATCGTGAGCTGGAACTGCCATTACGGCACCAGTGCCGTAAGTGTTGAGTACGTAATCTCCTACCCATATGGGAACTTCTCTACCATTTATGGGATTTATGGCGTAGGAACCAGTAAATACACCGGTTTTTTCTCTTGTTATGGATTGCCTTTCAATATCAGTTTGTTTTTTTGCCTGTTCCTTATATTTTTCAACTTCATCTTTATAGACATTTTTAGTTACTTTATCTACTAAATTATTTTCGGGAGATATAACTACATAAGTGACACCAAATAGTGTATCCACCCTGGTAGTAAATACACTGAATTCTAAAGAAGAATCTGCCACCTTAAAAGTTACATTAGTACCTGTGGATTTGCCTATCCAATGCCTTTGCATGGCCTTTGTCTTTGATGGCCAATCTATTATATCCAGATCCTGAAGCAGTTCCTCTGCATAGTCTGTGATTTTGAAAAACCATTGGGTTAAATCCTTTTTAGTTACCTCAGTGCCGCAGCGTTCACAGCAGCCTTCCTTTACCTGTTCATTGGCGAGTACTGTTTTACAGCTGGGACACCAGTTCACAGGTGCATTTTTTCTGTAAGCTAATCCATGTTTGTATAACTGTAAAAATAGCCATTGATTCCATCTGTAGTAATCAGGATGACAGGTAATGACTTCATTTTCCCAGTTGAACATGGCACCCATGGATTTAAGCTGTTTTTCCATGGTTTCAATATTTTTTTCAGTGGAGTCTTTTGGATGAATTCCGGTTTTTATAGCATAGTTCTCAGCGGGAAGGCCAAAGGCGTCAAATCCCATGGGTTGAAATACATTGTATCCTTGCATTCTTTTCAGTCTGGCCCAGGAATCTACAGGAGCATAGTTGAACCAATGACCTGCATGTAGCTGGCTGCCAGATGGATAGGAGAACATCTCCAATACATATAATTTATTATTTAGATTATTTTTATCAAATTTATAGAGCTCTGTTTCTTCCCATTTTTTTTGCCATTTCTTATCAATTTCAACACTATACATAAAATCTTCTCCTTTGCTCATAATTTTATAATTAAACTTTATCATTGATGCACAATTAAAAAAGCCTTTCGTCTCTAGAATTTTAAGAGACGAAAAGCTAAATTTCCGCGGTACCACTCTAATTAAATCAATAAGTTGATTTCCCTTAAAAGATAACGGCTTTTTTACCGTATCTGATTTTTCAGATAAGCTCTTAAGGTGAGTTCATATCATCTTCACGCTGTTTTTCACCTGACAACAGCTCTCTTTAGTGGTATATGAGAATACTACTACTCCTTATTCAAAGCTTTATATTGACTTATTTCACATTTTATAATATTAAGTAATGTTTTGTCAAGAATTAATTTAAAAAATTGTTAAAAAAGAACTCTTTATAAAGAGTTCTTTTTTGGCTGCCCATGCTGGATTCGAACCAACACATGCCTGTTCCAGAGACAGGTGCCTTACCGTTTGGCTAATGGGCACTGTTATGTGAATCTCAACACTAAATATTATATCATCAAAAATTCATATGTCAATAGTATACATACGGAATTTGTATTATTTTAGTCCTTTAGCTAAATATTTGTTTATATAGTTTATAAATAGAGTTAAAAGGTAATCATATATTAAAAATGCTATCTGCCATCCTGCTATAATTATATAAAAGTGAAAATTTATTTTTAAAAGTCCAGGGAAGAACAAACTGTATATTAAAAGTAGTAAAACTGTGCATAAGTTAAAAAAAACCAGCTTAAGTATGATTTCAAAAGGTAATTTTCTCAACTTTTCAATATAATATTTAGTAAATCCGTAGAGACCAAAAAATATTATATAAGCTATTACTGTTATTTTTAATCCGCATATAAGTAAAGATAAAAGCGAAGTGGCAGCATAAACTGTAAAGGCATTTTTCAAATTTGTAATCAGTACAGCCAGGGGGATGAGCAATGAGGATAAAGCCAGTATAAAGCCTTGATTTAAGGGAACTATACTGCTTATATAGATCAGAATAACGCCAATGGTAGTTAAAAGTCCCCCTTTAGCTATATTAGAAGCTGCATTTGTTTTTTCTGCCATTTTAAAATCACCTCGTCAATTCGTTAATTATTAGCAACCGCCGCAATCTCCACCACCGCAAAGACAATCCAGACAGTATAGGGTAGCACAGATGTTGCATATATCAGGATCTCTTCTCTGGTTTCCATAATAGGGCTGTCTGTAGGAACTGTTCATTCCAGATAATCTATTTAAGGCACTTTGGTATTTAAAATTATTTGGGTCTAACCTGCAGGCAGTACTCAGGTTGTTATAGGCATCATTATACCAGCCTTTTCTCATATTTAAGATTCCCATAAGATAGTTCCATTCAGCATCTCTTGTACCCATTCTTAAAAGTTCCGATTCAGCATCTCTAAAATTACCGCTGTTGATATTATTCTCTACAGATTGATACATGGCAGAGCCATTTCCGCTGTAGGAATTATCGCCTGTATTCTCATAGCTGTTGTTTGGATTATTTTTCATCAGATAGTCGTAAGCTTCATTTATTTCTCTCATTTTACTTTCGGCTAAATCCCTTAATGGATTATTGTCATATTGATCGGGATGATATTTTTTAGCCAGATTTCTGTAAGCCTTTTTTATTTCCTCTTTTGAAGCATTTTCTTTTACTTCAAGTACTTCATATGGATTTTTCATCTTTGTAAACGCCCCTTCTAAAAACTTTATCCATTTTATCTAAAAGTCCATATTGTATTATATTGTAAAGTAATTCTTCATTTCTTTTTATAGGAAGTGCCTTAAAAGCATTCATGCATTGTGCGGCACAGGTGCCTAAAATAAAATCTATTCTCGTTTCTATACGTTTTGAAAATTCTTCGAAACGTAGATTTTCGCTATTGAAGCAGTGATTTATAGCATTGAATTTTCCATGGCTCATATCTGTATTTAAATCGTCCAATGCATCGATAATATATATCCATTTTCCAAGATTATACCCGAGAAAATAAAGATCATTTTTGACGGTATCTTTTTTAGAGGAACTTAATATAAAACCGGTGAGCTCTCCAAAGGGATGAGCCAGGAGATCTATGGATCTGTTTTCCAGATTTTTTTCTAGCTTGTATAAATTTTGAAGTTTGTCGTTTATAATCTGAAAATTTTTCTTGAAATCTTCAGGCATAGAACTCAGGTAGCTTCTTAAATAAGAAGACAGTATCTTGCTCTTTATAGACATATCGTCATTTGTGTCATCTAGAAGTTTGAAATAGGTAAGAGATATATTGCAAAAAGCTGCATATTTTAAAGAAGTATTATCCTTTAAAATGATTTTTTTCTTCATAGGATGAAGAACACATCTTTTTTTAGTATAAATTTGTCTACCGTCTTCCAGAGAATCTAAAAGTATTGCTAGAAAAGTCATGTCATAATTCAAAAAAATCCTGGGAATATTTCCAATGTTATGTTTAATAGATCTGCATAATCCGCAGTAATATGCTTTGAATTTTTCATAGTCTTTTATTTTAAGTTCCATTTTATAAGGAGTTACATAACCAAACATATATTCACCTATTTAGTATTAAAGTATTTTGTAGCATTTAAAATTGTGTATCCTTGTGCAGTATTTCATATATAGTTTTGGAAGTGGTGTCTTTTATGGAATATCCCAGTAAATCAACTATTTCAACAAGCTCGCTGTCATTTTTGGCCTCTATTTCTACATAGGCAAATGAACAGAATGATTTATCGTTTATGTCTATTTCAATTAAGCTATCTTTGTATTTATAGCTTTCCCTATATTTGTTTATTGATTGCAGTAATTTTAATCCAAGGGATTCAAAAATCTTTTTACCAGCTTTCCAGTCTGATATTTCTGTTTCATTTTCTTCCATTACTTTATATTTTTTCTGACTTAAAAGTTTTTTTGTAGTCATATAAAAATGATTGGAATTATGTATTAAATCCTCCACTATCCTTATTCGAGCATAACCTCTGCCTTTTATCAATTTTCTGTCTTCAAAGTCGTATATGTAATTTGTCTGATTTTCCATTTTAACTTTTAAAGCTGCGGCATTGCTCAGCCTCAAGCGTATATTATCGGGTTCTATTTTTATTATTCTTGTTTCACACTCTTTTATATAAGCTCACCTCCTGGTGCTGCAGATTGCTACTATTTGAATTATACCATAAAAATCAATCGTCAAAAATTAATTATATGAAAATTAAGGGCATTATGAGTATAAAAAATCAGGAGACTTTCTTAGATCTATGGAAGGTCTCCCAAATATTCATATATATGTGGTTTTATGCTAGAGAATTTTCCGAACCCAGTACATTTTCTATTTTGTCTTCCACCACTTTTTGTACAGCATCTCTTCCAGCGCCCAGATATTTTCTAGGATCAAAAATTTTTGGGCTGTCACCGAAAGTTTTTCTTACAGCAGCAGTCATGGCCAATCTTAAATCCGTATCCACATTTATTTTGCAGACTGCCATGGAAGAAGCTTTTCTGAGCATATCTACTGGAATTCCCTTGGCACCACTTAAGTCTCCACCATATTTATTGCAGGTTGCCACAGCATTTTGATCTACAGATGAAGCTCCATGCAGAACTATGGGGAAATTAGGCAGCTTGTTTTGAACTTCCTCCAGTATGTCAAATCTTAACTTAGGTTTAAAATTTGGCGGAAATTTATATGCCCCGTGAGAAGTACCTATGGCTATAGCCAGGGAGTCCACGCCTGTTTTATCTACAAAATCAGCTGCCTGATCTGGATCCGTATACGTGTGTTTTGATGCAGACACGTCATCTTCAACTCCTGCCAGAATGCCAAGTTCTGCTTCTACTACCACGCCGTACTCATGGGCGTATTTCACGACTTCTTTAGTTTTTGATATATTTTCTTCATAATCCAAATGCGATCCGTCAAACATCACCGATGTAAAACCTGTTTCCACACATAGTTTTACAGTTTCAAAATCAGGGCCATGATCCAGATGGAGGGCAAGGTCAATTCCGGTTTCTTCTATGGCGGCATCCACCATGGCTTTTAAGTATTTTGGACCTGCATATTTTAATGCACCTGCGGAGCACTGTAAAATAACAGCAGAATTTTTAGCTTTTGCTCCATTTACCACACCTTGAATTATCTCCATGTTGTTGATGTTGAAAGCACCTATTGAATATTTACCATCGTATGCCTTCTTGAACATATTCTTAGTAGTAACTAATGCCATTTAATATTCCACCTTTCAATAATAAAATATTTTATGTCAAAAAATTATATTTGTTGTTTATTCACCTTATATTATAAACTATTAATTGTTGTTTTTCATAGTGACATTGTAGTCTTTGAAGAAAATTATTTGCAGTATTTAACATAAAACTGTTATTTATCTGTAAAAATTAGAGTAGATTTTGAATATTTAACCGCTGCATTTCAAGTATATGTTCCAGTGAATTCTGTATTATGTTTGTAGAGGACAGGGATTCCTCCGAATTTTTATGAAGTATATAGTTCATGAGTTTATAGGATTCATTATTAATATCTTCCATTTCATCATGATCTGAAAAAATAGACAGTTTTGGAGAATATTTTTTCCACTCCACCATAAAATCCTGAGAACTTTTATAAGCTTCATTCCAGGAGTTTAATTGGATTGATTTTTCTATCTGCATACTTGAATTTTGCAATCTTGTGCATATGGAATTTAGATAATTTATTGAAAATATTATACAAAAAATCATCAGCACAAATATGGAAAAAGATATTATTGTACTTTTCATGTAATCACGTCCTATTCATTTTTTTCTTTTAACTGGCAATAAAATTTCCCTTTTGAATCCAGCATGGCCACGAGAACGTCTTTTGCAGAAGATATGCTGTTTTTTTTCATCATCTGGTTTAACCAGGTTTCATCTTTTTTTGCTGTAATTAAATTTTTAAAATTTATTTTGCCGTCTAATATGAGGGTTATAGGTAAACCTTCCTGGGCTGGTTTTATCTTTAAATCCTGTTTAGTTGCGGGAGAAAGTTCTGTTTTGGGTATGACAGAAAGCTGACCGCTGGTCTCAAGTATAGCATATTCTATATCTGATAGATTGTAATATCCCTGCATTCTTAATTCTTCCATTAAATTATTTATGTTAAATTTTTCATCTGTTAGTTTCTGTAAATCTAATTTGCCTTTATTGATCAATATACTTGGTTTGCCGCTGAAAATAAGCCTCATTTTTTCACTCTTAAGCTGCAGAAGTCCTAGTAGAGTTTGAAGGGTCAAAAGAGTTATTATAGGGATTATACCGTGTGTTATAGATATTCTTGTGTCCTGCATGGGAAGAGATGCCAATTCAGATATCATTATTGCCACGGCTAATTCAAAGGGTTCCATTTCTCCTATTTGTTTTTTACCCATAAGTCTCATGGATACTACCACCAGTAAATATAATATAATTGTTCTAATAAGTACTGTAAACATAAAATACCACATCACCTTTCAGGTTGAATACTTTTAAATTCTTTACTTACTTATATTCTTACATTAATATAAAAAAATATGAGTAAAATGAGAACATTTCCAGGCAAATATGAAGTATAATAGTAATGACACTAAATTGAGGGGATGAAGTTATGGATGAACTGGCTACTGACTTGAGGTATAGAAATACCAATACTTTGAGAAGCAGAGAAGAGAATATGTTAAACCTTAAATTGGGATTTAAAAGTATTAAAGTAGAATATAATACCATTTTATATAAAATATTTAAGGACAATTATGAACCGCCGGATATACCTACAGTACTGGCTAAAGTAAATGGAGAATATTTTGAGTTTACAAGTCCGTTAAAGGAATCTGGAAGTTTTCAAATTGTAGATATAAGAGATGCTTTGGGAAACAAAACCTATGTGAGAACTCTTCAATTTGTACTGATTAAGTCTGTATACGATTTGTTCCCTAAAGCTAAAGTAACTATAGAGCACTCTTTGAGCAAGGGGATATTTGGAGAAATCCATAAAGATACTCCACTTTCGGAAAAAGATATAAAAAAGATAAAAAATAGAATGAAGGATATAATAAAATTGGACATACCTATAAGAAAGATAAGTGTGGACAGGAAAGAAGCTATAGAGATCTTCAAAAGCTATAATATGGAGGATAAGGTCAGGCTTTTAAATCATGTAAATACAGAAGAAGTGAAATTATATGAATTAGATGGAAGATATGATTATTTTTATGGTTCCATGGCTTTTTCCACTGGAGTACTGAAAACATTTGATCTCATGTATTATAAACCTGGATTTATATTGAGGTATCCTGTGGAGTCAGATCCCTATCATCTTCCTGAGTTTGTGGAATATAGGAAATTGAGTAAAATATTTTACGAAACGGAACAGTGGGGAAATATACTGGATGTAGGAGATGTAGGCTCCCTGAATAACAAGGTGGAAAATGGAGAAATTGTGGATATTATAAGAGTGGCAGAAGCTCTTCATGAAAAGAAAATAGCGAATATAGCGGATATGATAAATGACAGAAAAGAGGTAAAAATTGTCTTGATTGCAGGCCCTACTTCTTCGGGAAAAACCACTTTTGCAAAGAGACTGGCAGTTCAGTTAAGAGTAAATGGAATAAAACCTGTTCCTATATCTCTAGATGATTATTTTGTAGATAGAGAGCATACTCCTAGGGATGAGAATGGAAATTATGATTTTGAATCTATATATTCACTGGATTTGGAGCTTTTCAACTATCATCTGGAAGCTCTTATGAGAGGTAAAGAGATTGAAATTCCAGTATTTAATTTTAAAAAAGGAGCCAGGGAGTGGGTTGGCAGAAAAATAAGGCTTCCAGATAATGGCGTAATTGTAATTGAGGGCATACATGGTTTAAATGAAGTTCTCACCCAATCTATACCTAGAAAATATAAGTTTAAAATATATATAAGTGCTCTTACTCAGTTGAATGTAGACGATCATAATAGGATAGCAACCACTGATGTGAGAATTATAAGAAGGATGGTGAGAGATTACCTTTTTAGAGGATATAATGGTGAAGATACTTTGAAGATGTGGCCTTCTGTAAAAAGAGGAGAGGAAAAAAATATTTTTGTGTTTCAGGAAAATGCAGATGTTATGTTTAATTCAACGTTGGTATATGAACTCTGTATATTGAAAAACTATGCCCTTGAGCAGCTGGAAAAAATAAAGAGTTCAAGTCCAGTATATTATGAAGCTTTGAGGCTTAAAAGTTTTCTCCACTTTTTTAAAGACGTGGACAAAAAATTTGTTCCATCCAATTCCATTTTACGGGAATTTATAGGAGGAAGCGAATTCGAAGATTAGAAGTTTGATTTTAACAGTTCACCGTTACGTGTGAACTGTTAGTTATTTTTAAACTCATGTCCATAATTAGTTGAAAATTATAAGCATAATCAATATAATTATTATTGAAGGAAATGTTTAAATTTAATATATTTTGTCTATGAGGTGAAAAAATTGGATGAAGCCGACTTGAAAAAGTTACTGGAAGATGTTAGAGAGCAGAAAGTGAATGTGGATGAGGGCGTGAAGATATTAAAGGATTTACCCTTTAAGGATCTGGGATATGCTATGATAGACAATCACAGGGAAATAAGGGTTGGATATCCTGAAGTCATATATTGTGCAGGGAAAACCGTGGATCAGGTAAAGGGAATTGTAGAATTTATGCTTACAAAGGGAAACAATATATTGGGAACGAGGGCAGACGAGGAGATGTACAGAGCAGTAAGAGAACTTTGTCCCTATGCAAAATATAACAAGGCGGGCAGAACTATAACCATAAGGAAAAAGGAACAGAAGGAAACGGATTCCTATATTGCAATAGTGACTGCAGGTACATCTGATATTCCTGTGGCAGAAGAGGCATTTGAAACTGCCAGAATATTTGATAATAAGGTAAAAAAGGTCTTTGATGCAGGGGTAGCTGGGATACACAGGCTGTTTAATAAGATGGACATTATAAGACAGGCAAAAGTAGTTATAGTGATTGCAGGAATGGAGGGAGCACTTGCGAGTGTGGTAGGAGGGCTTGTAGATAAGCCGGTTATTGCAGTGCCTACAAGCGTAGGATATGGAGCAAATTTTGGAGGTATAACAGCGCTTCTTTCCATGCTCAACAGCTGTGCCAGCGGAGTGAGTGTAGTAAATATCGACAATGGTTTTGGAGCAGGTTACCTTGCAAGTATTATAAATAAACTGTAATATGAAATGCTTTTTCATATGTAGACATTTTTCTACATGTTGTGATAAAATTAAAGATAAATCGTGTCTGAATAATTTAGATTTATTAAAATAGTTTTTAAATGTATATTCAAATTTTTATACGGCAAAATTAATTTATGGGAAGTGGACTAAATATGGATGATTCGGTAATAGCGTATATAGACAAGACAGTTGTGAGGATAAAGGGCGTTAATGTGAAGGGACTCAAGCCTTTTGAACTTGAGAAAAAACTTTCAGAATTTATACAGAGAGGGATAAGGGTCATAGGGGTAACAGGGGAATCCATAGAAATGGATGTTTATAATGTAGATCCTGAAGCCATATTAAAAGATGAAAGTGGAATAATAAAGGCAATTTCTACAGTGGAGGGGATTACAGCTACAGAACTTACTAAAATTGATTCCGCAAAAAAGATAGTTGAAGTGAATATAGATAATATTCCCAAAGGGCAGCAGTATGGATGCCAGAAGGAAAGGTGGAATAATATTGATAAATAATGTTGTTATTATACCAACAGGGAATGAAGTTTTAAGCGGAGTTGTAACCGATACAAATAGTCCGGCAATAATGCAGTTGATTTTGGAACAATATCCTGGGTGCAGGGTTATACGTTTAAAGCCAGTATCTGATAATGAGAATGAAATAATAGAGCAGCTTGAGGAATGTATTCATGAAAATGTAGATTTGGTAATTTTCATAGGAGGATCCGGAGGAGGGCACAGGTATGTATCTACTTTGGCCAAAGATTTTACTCATAGTGCTATAGAAAAGTATATAAGCGAATACAAGTACAAAGAGATATATGGCAAAAATGGTCATATGTGGTCTAAGCTTGTTGCGGCAAGGCAAGGTAATACGCTGGTAGTAAATGTGCCGGGACCCTATGTAGAGGCTGTTGAAGCAGCTAAGGCCTGTATGAAATGTTTGGCTGAAAACGAAAAAGATTTGAATGTTATAGTTGACAGAATATCCAGTGCAGTTTTATCAAAATACCCTAAAAATTAGATTGGTGTTGATAAGATAATGAAAAGCTTTGAATTTTTGCAAGTAAATGATACATTTATAGATATTATTAACTCGCTGAATGAGGGAGTGAATGTTGTAGATAAACAGGGGGATCTTATTTTTGTCAATGAAATGTCTGCGCAGTACGTAAATTCCACGCCTGAAAACATGGTTGGTGATCATATATCTAAATACTATCCTCAGGCTGCACTGCTGGAAGTAATAGATGAAAAGACTACGGTATTTTATGGAAAAGTAAATCACGCTAATGGAAGAAAGTATATGGTAAAAGCAAAACCTATATTTGTAGATGGGGAATTAGAGGGTGGATTTGCAATATTTTCTGATATTACTGAAATGGAAAATTTAAATGATAAAATAAGATGTCTCAGACACAAGATCTCATTAAAAAGTAAAAAAGATGCATTTTCAAATATTATAGGCTCTGATTCAAGTTTGAGTTCAACTATTGAAAAAGCCAGGAAAACTGTTGGAGCTCTTGGAGGACCGAGGCACTGCATTATAACCGGTGAGTCTGGTACGGGAAAAACCCTTCTGGCAAGATGTATTTACTACTATGCCAAGGAAATAGGAGTAATAAAATCAGATGCCCCCTTTATTGAAATAAATTGTGCTCAGTTTACCAATAAGGATATTGCAGCTATGGAGATATTTGGATGCAGTGAGGGTTCTTTTACTGGTTCAAAAGACAAAAAAGGATTGTTTGAAATGGCAAATGGGGGTATTTTATTTTTGGATGAAGCCCATGCATTAGATAATTATCAGAATCTTCTGCTTAAAGCTATAGAATCGGGAACTATAAGGCGCATTGGAGGAAGCCGTGATATACCTATAAATGTCATAGTAATAGCAGCTTCTACAAAAAATTTAGAAGAAGTACTACTGCCGGAATTATATCAAAGGCTTGGTCAGTATGATTTGTACCTGCCGCCTTTAAGGGAAAGGTCAATTGATGATAAAATTCAAATACTTATTGAATTTATAAATAGATATGAGGCAAATGTTTATGATAAATACAATATAAATTTAAATGTGATGTTTTCAGATGAAGCCAAAAAAATATTGCTGAATGGATATTATCCTAGAAATATAAGACAATTCAGGGACATAGTCAATCAGAGTATAGACTGCGCTGCACCCCTTATAAGCAATGTCAAAGATTCTAATTTGAACATTTTAGTGGATGTACAGCATCTGCCTGTTGATTCCATTTGTACTTCTGAAAATGATAAGAGTAGAAATCCTGATGACAAGTTAAAAAGTGATCCTGAAGTAGTAGATAATATTATTTTGGAATTGAGAAAAAAGGGTCTTGGGCCCAGGAAGATAGCTAAAGTGCTCAATAAAAAAGGTATAGATATCAAGTATTATCAGGTTGCATATAGATTGAAGCAAAAAGGTTCTTAAATGCTGTGTTGTAGGGCTATTGCAAATAAACTCATACAAAAATATTGCATAGAAAATGCACTTTGATTAAGCTTGTTAAACTCTCTCATTGTGCATTTTTTGGTTTTTAGAATATTTCTTTGTGTAAATTTATTATTTTATAACAGTTTTTTGAAATATTAATATTTCTGCAGAGTCAGTATACCTACACATATGCCTCCAATTACAGCCATGATTACTAAAAACAATAACCCTGTTACATAACTGCCGCTTAGAGCGATAAAATACCCCATTATTGATGGAGCAAGAGCAGAACCTCCATTGGCAACTCCATTGGTTATACCGGCACCGGCTCCAACTGCTTTACCTGGTACAATTTGTTGCAGCAAAGACCATATGGCAGTGGAAGCAATCGCCAGTGAACCTATGGCTATTGTTAAAAGTATGGCAGCAATTATGTTGGATTCAGCATACGCTGCGCCAAATATGCAAATTGCCACTATTACCATTGCTAAAAGAGGGAAAGGAGCTCTTCTTCCAACCTTGTCTGAAATACGTCCACTTATTATAAGTAATATAGCTCCCAGTATATATGGGGAAGATGACCATGCTCCCATAGATGCCCAGGAAAATCCTCTGGCTGTTTTTAGGTATGAAGGAAGCCATGTCATAGTTCCCCACCATATACAGCATTGGCATGTATAATATATTGTAACGAGCCAAAAATGATAATCCTTTATAAATGATTTTATGCTAGTTTTTATTGTAACATTTCCCTGTTTATTTTCTTCTGCTTCTTCAGCTTTTAATCCAGTTTCAATCCAATCTAATTCTTCCTTGTTTACTTTTTTACTTTGACCTGGATGATCTGTAGTAAAAAACCATACTAAAAGCAGAGGTATTAAACTTACAACGGCTAACAGGTAAAAAGATGTTTTCCAGGGTGTCCTAGATAAGAGCCAGGTAAAAAAAGGAGTGCCGATTGCAGGACCAATAAATAGACCTAATATCCATATACTATTGGCTTTAGCCCTTTCCTGAGGCGGAAACCAGTTTTTTACAAACTTACTCTGCATTGGCCAGTGTAGACCTTCTCCTAGACCTAATACAACACGTGTTAGAAGCAGTACTCCAAATGCAGTTGCCAGACCTCCTAAAACCATGGAAATTCCCCACATAGCTAATGATAGGCACATTGCTTTTCTGGGACCTATATAATCTCCAACTGGACCGAGTACTGCATTGGATATGCCATAAGCTATTAGAAAGAATGTCATTAATAATCCCTGCTGCAAAGGTTTTCCTGAGATGCCCATGGCATTTAGAAATTGAGGATCAACAATTAGTACAGATACATTAATACGATCTATAAAAGCCACTAAGAGTGTTATAAATAGTATAAAGGCAATAAAGTATCTTTGTCGGGTTTGTTTATGTCCTGAATCCAATGGCTGGTTATTATTGGTTATGGTGTTTGAACCATTCATAAAATATCCTCCTTCAATATTAAAAATATTTTTTTAACCATTCCACAATTAAGGATTGTATTATATGATGTTTGTTTATATATATATGATCTATTCCTTTTAATTTGTGGAAAACTTTTTCACCCTTGTACCTTTTATATAGTTCTTCTGAACCTGAAATTGGTACGGCGCAATCTTCAGTTCCATGTATGATAAGCAGAGGAGTCGAATAAGTATCTGTGACTTCTAAAGGTTTATAATTTCCATGAAGCATGTCTGCAACAAAAATACCATCATCTAACGTAAAAGCTTTATTGAAGAAATTAGAAATCGTTTTTCCTGAAACCGCTTTATCCCACAATTCTTTTCCAAATATACCTTCTGCACTAAATGTTTCAACAGGATGTACTACTGAAGAAAGAGCCATTCGTCCTTTAATTGCATCATCCTTTGGATAGGATAGTGCAATAAGACCTCCTAAACTATGGCCGCATAGTATAATGGGAGAACCAGAAAATTCCGGACTGTTTTTTACCCAACTTACTATGGTATCTAAGTCCTGCTGCCATCCCGATATGGTGGTATCTTTTGAGAACTCCCCGTAGCTTTCACCTGAACCTGCAAAATCAAAGCGTATTGCAATATATCCTGCGGCTTCTATGCCTTTGGCCAGGTTTAATATAAGTTGATTGGGACCTATTTTATCACCGGTAAAGCCATGGCAAAGGATTACAATAGGTGTTCCATCAGCCTTTTCTCTGTAATTGTGAACCATTACAGACAGTTCCTTTCTACCTTTTATGAAAAAGTGTTTTTTTAAGATGTTTTTCAAATTATTACCCCCTTGTGTAAATTTTAATAATCCATTGTGTAATTTTGACACGATCTTGTGTAATTTTAATACATGTATATTCTTCAGCATATAGTGTGCCAAAAATTTTTATATTTGGAAGTAAG
Organism: Clostridium sp. HV4-5-A1G; assembly: GCF_900184915.1. Lineage (NCBI taxonomy): Bacteria > Bacillati > Bacillota > Clostridia > Eubacteriales > Clostridiaceae > Clostridium > Clostridium sp. HV4-5-A1G. The sequence continues at coordinate 15,560 of NZ_FXYI02000030.1, forward strand.
ATTTCTGAACGAATTCAAAATAGTGAGTGTTCAGAATAATTTGGCTGAAAGTCAGATTTTTATAAAAGAGTTTTCATGTTAGTTTGTTGTTATAGAGTGTTGTAATTACAACATCTTAACTTAGTAAGGTTTTTTGACTTTTAAGATCCTTTTATATTTATAATGGTTATTTTGCTTAATGAATTATATAAAAATGAAAGTGGTGAGCAAAATTGATTTAATTGGCATTAAAATTGCTTAAATATAAGGATGTTGAAATGTAATTTCTATTTAGATTTTAGAAGGGGGTTAATGATGAGTAATAATATTATTGAAATTAGATGGCATGGAAGAGGAGGACAAGGTGCTAAAACAGCATCTTTGCTTTTGGCCGAAGCTGCATTTAAAACAGGCAAATATGTTCAGGGATTTCCTGAGTATGGCCCGGAAAGAATGGGAGCACCTATAACTGCGTATAACAGAGTTAGTGATTTGCCTATTAAAATACACAGCAATATTTACAAACCGGATTATGTAGTAGTAGTAGATGAAACTCTCATAAATAGTGTAAAGGTTACAGCTGGCTTAAAGGATTCCGGTGCGGTAGTGATAAATACATCGAGAAAACCTGAGGAAATAAAGTCATATTTTAATGACTTTAAAGGAGATATATATACTATTGATGCCAGAAAGATTTCTGAGGAAGAACTTGGCAAGAATTTCCCTAATACACCTATGTTAGGGGCTATAGTTAAAATTTCTAAAGTCATGGATGAAGATGATTTCATAAAGAATATGGAAGGTTCCTTCAAACATAAATTTGCCACTAAACCTCAGGTAATAAACGGCAATATGGCCGCATTGAAAAGATCTCTAAAGGAGGTACAAAAAATATGAGTGATAAAAATTACTATTCTACAGAATGCAAATGGCAGGATACAACCCCTGGAGGAATAATTATCGATACGGGAAATGCTTGTGAATTTAAAACCGGAGACTGGAGAACTACAAAACCAATATGGAATAGTGAAAAATGTAAAAATTGTTTTTTATGCTGGGCTTTCTGTCCGGACATGTCTATAATAGTTGAAAATGAGAAGATAAAAGGTATTGATTATGACCACTGCAAAGGATGCGGCTTATGTGCTGCCCAATGTAAATTTGATGCCATACAATTGGTTGAGGAATAACTAAGAAAGGGTGATGAATATGGCAAAAAGAGTAAGTTTAAGCGGTAATGAAGCTGTTGCAACCGCAATGAGGCAAATTGAACCGGATGTAGTAGCAGCATATCCTATAACTCCATCTACAGAAGTTCCACAGTATTTTTCCCAATTTGTAAACAATGGACAGGTTAAGACAGAATTTATACCGGTAGAATCAGAGCACAGTGCAATGAGTGCATGTATAGGTGCTTCAGCAGCTGGTGCGAGAGTGATGACTGCAACATCTTCAAATGGACTTGCATATATGTGGGAGCCACTTTATATTGCTGCATCATTGAGAAGGCCAATAGTCATGGCAGCAGTTAACAGGGCACTGTCAGGGCCTATTAACATACACAATGATCACAGTGATTCTATGGGTGCGAGAGATTCGGGTTGGCTTCAGATATATAGTGAAAATGTACAAGAAGCATATGACAATTTCATACAGGCAGTTAGAATTTCAGAGAATGCGGATGTAAGACTACCGGTAATGGTATGTTATGATGGGTTTATAACAAGTCACGGGATTGAAAACATGGTGCTTCTTGAAGAAGAAGAAGTGAAAAAATTTGTAGGAGAACACAAGGATGACTATTTCCTTCTTGGGGATACGCCTATTGCACTAGGAACATTTGATGGAAACCAGTATTATTTTGAACACAAAAGGCTTCAGGCTCAAGGAATGATAAATGCAAAAAAAGTTATTCTTGAAATTGCGGCTGAATATGAAAAAATTACAGGAAGAGAGTACAATTTCTTTGAAAAATACAAAATGGATGATGCGGAAATTGCAGTAGTTGTCATTGGATCCTCGGCAGGCACTTCAAAAGTAGTAGTAGATGAACTGAGAGAAAAGGGAATAAAGGCAGGACTTATTAAAATCAGGGTATTCAGACCTTTCCCGGCACCTGAAATAGCTGAGGCACTTAAGAATGTGAAAGCACTGGCTGTTTTAGATAAAACGGATTCATTTGCCACTACAGGGGGACCTCTTTTCAAAGAAGTAAGGAGTGCCGTATATGGGATTGGAGACAATAAAGTTGTAAAAAGTTATATTTATGGATTAGGCGGAAGAGATGTAACCGTAGACAGCATTAAGGAAGTTTACGCAGGGCTTCGAGAAGATCTAACTACAGGGAAATATGAAATTTACAACTATCTGGGCGTTAGAGAATAGGAGGAGATAAAATGGCAGTAAATTTAAAAGAATTATCAAAAAAAGCGGACAGAATAACTGCAGGACATAGGATGTGTGCTGGATGTGGTGCACCAATAGTGGCAAAATGGGTGCTTAAGGCATTGAAGAGTGAAGATAAGGCAGTTATTGCAAATGCCACTGGATGTATGGAGGTTTCGACGTGTTTGTATCCTTATGTTGCCTGGAAAGATTCTTACATTCACTCTGCATTTGAAAATGCAGGAGCTACTATAAGTGGTGTTGAGACTGCGTATAATTCTCTGAAAAAGCAGGGTAAAGTAAAAGATAATTATAAATTTATAACTTTTGGAGGAGATGGAGGAACTTATGATATAGGCCTTCAATCACTTTCTGCTACTATGGAAAGGGGACATGATGTTGTATATGTCTGCTATGATAATGGAGCGTATATGAATACTGGAATTCAGAGATCCTCTGCTACTCCTTTTGGTGCAAGTACTACTACTTCTCCCCAGGGAAAAGCAGTTCCAGGAAAGCAGCAGTATAGAAAAGACTTGACCAGTGTAATAGCTGCACATCATATTCCCTATGCAGCTCAGACGGTTGCTTCAAAATGGAAGGACCTTTATGAAAAATCCGAAAAGGGAATTTATACAAAAGGACCTGCATTTATAAATGTACTTACACCTTGCGCAAGAGGCTGGAGATGTGATACTCAAAAAGAACTTCAGATAGTTGATTTGGCTGTGGAAACTTGTTTTTGGCCGCTGTATGAGATAATTGACGGTAAATATATATTAAATTACAAACCTAAGAAAAAACTTCCCATAACTGAATGGTTAAAACCACAGGGGAGATTTAAACATCTTTTTAAACCTGGAAATGAATATATGATAGATGCAATTCAAAAAGAAGTAGATAAAAATTGGGAGGAACTTCTCAAAAAATGTAATTTATAGCTGAGTTTTTAAATTTTGGGAGGAAGTTATATGCCAGATTTTTAAAATATTTAATAATAGTGTTATAATTATAACAATTAATGTAATAGAATCTAACAAAATACTATCTGTTAATTATGAATATATAGATGTTTTATTGATTTTAGTACCTAATGTATGTTATAAAAAATGAAAACATAAACATTATTGAAAGTTTACACAGTTGGCATTAAACTTGCTCCTATTTTTAATGTGTGTAGGTATAATTAAATGTTATTTAAGTTGAGGAGATGAGAATTATGAAATTGATGCATACTAAGCTTCCAGAGTTTATTGAAAAGATGAAGAGGGCTGTTGTTAAAAATACTCCGGATAAAACCATTGAAATCAGAGGTCTTGAAAATTTAAAATGTGCAAAAATGCAGTCTCTTAGAACAGGAAGAATCGAGCTTTCAGTAGAGGAACTTGCAAAAAGAGAAGATGTTCAAAAAGTTGAGCTCATTGTCATACCAAGAGTTCCTGAAACTATGCACACTGTTATTGTCAAAGGAATTGACAAAGATGGAAAAGCCAAAAAAGCAATTTTGGAGGTTATCAATATTATACATCCTACTGAAGAGGTGGAAACTGCAGATTGTGAAGAAGTAGAAGACAGAAGGCCACCTTTGGGGAAACATTAAGGGGGAATAATCATGAAAAAGCTGTTATATAGAATGATAAAACAGGGTCTTGTCAAAGACATTTTAATTCCTTTGAATATAGTATTTGTAGATAAAAAGGATATTGAAAATTCAGGGATTGAAATAGATCAGGCAATTAAAAAGATAGCTCAGCAAATAAAGGGACCAGCTGGTATAAATGTTTTTGATATGGATGCCTGCACTACCAGCAGCGATGGTATTGTGCTGGACAGTGCTATAATTAAAATGGCTGCATCGGATAATGGAAAAATCCATAGGGAATTTGGAATGCTTCCAATGGAAGAAATGAAAGTTACAGATCAGTTGATATCTGAAGAACCACATCTTGCCCAGTGGAAAAAATATTACAACGGCAGAAAGCTTTTCAGAGGGCCTGATCCTGCAAAAAAGATGATACCTGTGCATAACGCAGTTATGACAGGCAGGGCTGTTAACAATAATTCTGCCACTGAGATGATGAATGTAGTTACTATGGAAGAGATATTACTGCCTATTTTTGGACAGCTTCAGATAATGAAGGATCAGGATGTCCTTATAGGATACACAGGAGAATTTATATCCGTAGGAATTGGAATGACTGTTGCTGAAAAATATGGCAGAGTATTTCCTACAAGACAATTCAAGGCAGGAGATACAGCTCATGGTTCAGGTGAGTACGCAAAAACTCTTAAAAAACATATTCCTTGTATAGTAGCTCCTAAACAAATTATTGCCAAATATACTATCGATGCATTGGAAGCTGGTATGATTCCGGGAAAACATATTGGATGTTCTCCAGTAGTTTTGACAATTGCCAGATATTTAGGCGCTGATATAGATTTTGACAATATTACTGAAAAAGCCCAGGCAGAACTGGCAAGTGTGGGAATTACCTTTGACTCTCTAAAAGCTCCGGTTAAAAAGCTGTCTGAAGAAGAAATTATAGCAAAAGCAGATGATATTGTACCGGGTGTGGAGAAACCGGTAAGAATAAATAGCACTGAATTTGTTATGAAAAAAACTCTCGAAGTATAATTTTTTAGGTTAAATAGTTGTGTATAATATAAATGATCTTACTACTTTTATGGTGAAAACTATAACTGAAGAGTCCTATCCTATAATTATATGTGGAATATGTGATAAAAATAAAAGACAGGAAAGTTTGGATAATCTTCTAGAGCTGAAAAAAATAAAATTCAACGGGTTAAAAGATCCATTTTTTATTGATTATAGATTGGCTGAAAAGGTGAAAACCATATCGACTGATTATATAAAGGCTTTGGGTGTAAGTATTGTTATTGGCGGTGTTCATCAGTCTACTGGTGGAATAATTGGATCACCTAAAAGTAATATAACTTCTTCAGATAAAGATATAGAGCTCCTGGATGGTGGATTAGTTGTTGTTTCAATACCTGGAGGACCTGGATTTATAGTTAAAAGTGATGAAATTACAGCTAAAAAGATATATAGAGAATCTATGCTAAAAGATAAATCAGTTATTAATAGAGTACTTAGTATATTATCTAATATCATAAAATATGATGTAAATCTGGGACTTATCATTACAGATGGATGTGGCCCAAACAGCAGAGGAAGTGCAGTGACTATAGAAAATGACAGAATATGTATGAGAATATTATAGGGTAAAATTGATATGACTATGAAAGTAAATTTACATGACAGGTGCTTTCATAGTCATTTTTTAGGGAGGGTAAAATATGAGAATTGCTTATTTTCAATGTACTGCCGGAATAAGCGGAGATATGATTTTAGGGGCATTGGTGGATGCAGGATTAAAACTGGACACTTTAAAAGAGGAGCTTATGAAACTTAAAGTACCTTTTGATCTAAAATCAAGGCATGTATTGAAAAATGGAATAGGAGGTACAAAAGTAGATGTCATTGTAGAGGAAGGGCATGTCCATAGACATCTGAGTCACATTAAAAATATCCTTCAGGAGAGTGAACTCAAGGGAAAAGTTAAGGCGGACATAATAAGGATATTTACAAATCTTGCAGAAGCAGAAGCTAAAGTACATAATACCACTGTGGAGGCTGTACATTTTCACGAGGTGGGTGCAATGGATTCCATAATTGACATATGTGGTGCAGTTATTGGATTGGAACTTTTGAAGATTGAAAAGATATACTGTTCTCCTATACACATAGGGACGGGATTTACAAAGTGTGCTCACGGCATTATACCACTGCCGGCACCTGCTGTAGTTCAGCTGCTTCATGGTATAAAAATATATTCGAAAGGGATAGAAAAAGAACTGGTTACCCCTACAGGTGCTGCTGTTATCTCGACTCTCTGTGATAACTTTGGAGAGATGCCTTCTATGAATATAGAAAGCTGTGGTTATGGGGCAGGGGATAGGGAGCTTGAAATACCTAATCTGCTTAGAATTTGTATAGGGAATTTGGAAGACAGCAAAAATAGAAATTTTGTAAAAGAAGGAGAGGCAGTAAAAGTAGAAGTCAATATAGATGATATGAATCCCCAGTTCTATGAATACATATCTCAAAAGCTGTTTTCTGCAGGAGCGAGGGATGTATACTTGCAGACAGCTTTTATGAAAAAGAATAGAATTGGAAGCATACTATGTGTCAATGCTGGCGGTGAGGATTTAGATAGAATTTTAAAAATCATATTTGAGGAGACTACTACTATTGGAGTAAAAGTGTTCAATTTTCATAAATACATGCTTCCCTATAAAGTAAAGAAAATAAATACAGAGTTGGGGGAGTTTTCTGTAAAAGTAGCGTTTTATGGCAGTAAAATTTCAAATATATCTCCTGAGTATGAAGAATGTTGTGAAAGGGCAGAGGAGTATGATATGCCTATTAAAAAGGTATATGATATAGTAAAACAGACTGCTGCCAGGCAAAATATTATATAATTTTTCCCAAATATCCCGGGTAATATACCCCGGGATATTAATTTTTTTTGAATTTTATAGTGTTCTAAAAGCTCATTTAAATTATTCTTTATTTTTATGGATTTAGCACCTCAATTTTTATAAGTAATATAAGTATATTTATAATAATGTATCAGTCAAGTGTGCTTATAGCATATATGAATTTTTAGCATATAGATTATTTAATTAATTAATTGTTATGTATAAAGTTAAAGTAAGAGGTTAGGGACAGGAGTGAAGACAAATGAAGGATAAGGAATCGATTAATGGGCAGGAAGTGGGCCGTAGAATTCGCGGGAAGAGAGAAGAACTAAATCTAACAAGAGAAAAATTTGCTGAAATGGTAGATCTCTCTACACTTTATATAGGGCAATTAGAACGGGGAGAAAGGCAGATGAGTCTTACAGCTTTAGTGAGAATAGCAAATTGTCTTCACGTTACCACTGATTATTTAATATATGGGGAACAGAAAGACAATGGTAAAAATATTCTGATTAGGGAAAATTTAAGAAAGTACAAGCTGTCCGGCACTGAGGACAATTCCGTATTGTATGAACTCCTTGGAAGGTGTTCCAAGAGAGAACTGGATTTAATAGAAAATATGGTGAAATTGATTTTACCTTATATCAGATAAATGATTTTTTAAAGGTTCAATTTAAAATGTATAGTGAAGAGTTAATGGTAAATGAAGATTTTCGGCTGATGTCGAAAATCCGTCAATACTATGGACTCTTCGTTTTTAATTTAATATGAACTTTAGATGTTTAAATGTAGTTTGAGCATTTAAGTTTTTGACCCAAAAATGGAGTGATGACAAATAAATGCAGTATGATAAAATGAAATCAAGACGGAGTGATAAAATTGGCAGATGATAAAATAAAATGGCATCCGGCATTTGCAGCGGCAATACAGCTGGAACTAAAAGAATATAAAGATGATTTGGAATTTATAACAGAGTATCAATTGACGGATGAGCCCTTGAGAATAGATGTACTTGTTATAAAGAAACTTAAAGATATACAGATAAATAAACTTATAGGGAAAATATTCAGAAAGTATAATATACTGGAATATAAGTCACCCACGGATTATATATCAATAAATGACTATTATAAAGTGAAGGCATATGCTTATTTATATAAGGCACTGTCGGAGGAAACTAACGGTGTAGATATAGATGAAATTACAATTACACTGACTTCAAGCAAATATTCCCAGAAACTGATGGATTATTTGAAAAACAAACAGGGTGTCGTAGTGGAGACTGTAGACAATGGTATATATCATATAAAAAATACAGACATAGAGACACAGCTTATAGTATCGAAAAAATTGAAGGATGATGATGCAAAATATCTAAAATTGCTTCAAACTCAGCAGCAGGATAAGAACCTGATGGAGAACTGAATGGCAGAATACATAAAGTGATTCTTAGGTTAAGGTGGAGTTTGCTGATAAGGAATACTTTTCTCCACCTGAACCTTAGAAGAACTTGTCCAGGCGCGTAGCAGTGCTTATCTCCCATCTTTTAGAAGTTGGGAGTATTAGCAATGGTAGCGATCGGATAAAAAATGTAAAAAACCCATTATATGCAGTGATAATGGATGTATTGGCAAGAGTAAATCCCAATAGAGTAATGGAGGTGTATAAGAATATGGGGAAAATAGAATTGAATGAAGACAATAGGGTATTTTTGATGGATATGCTGAAGAAATTTGAAATTGATAAAAAACTTAAGCAGGAAGGAAAAGAAGAGGGAAGAGAAGAAGGCAGAGAAGAAAAGGTAGAACTGCTTATTAAGCAGCTGAGGAAAAAGCTCAATGGATTGCCAAAGAATTATGAAGACAAAATAAAAACTCTCTCTAATGATAAAATTGAATCTATTGGTGTGGATATATTTGATATAGAAAAGGTAGAGGATCTGAAGAGATATTTTTAGTGAATTTAGTTTAGATTTTATAGTGAAGAGTTAATGGTAAAGGAAGATTTTTGACTGGTGTCGAAAATCAGCTAAAGCTATTAACTCTTGATTTTTAATTTTGAATAATAAAATATTATAGAATAAAACTTAAAAGATAGCTAAAAAGATGGTAACCCTGACAAATATTGTAAATGACATAACTTCTGATTTTTTATATATGGGAATGCCAATTGAATAATTATAGAAGCACTCTTTACCACTGAAATGATTGATAAAGGGTGCTTTTTAGAGAAATTTTTAATATTTGAGATAATTTAAGGATTTTCCATGATGTTATTGAAGTTAGAATGTTTATGGAATAGAATAGTGATGTATATAAATGAACTTTGATTTAGTCTAAAACAATTATAGCTTGTAAGGAGGGTTCTAATGAAGAGAGTTATTTTATTTTGTTTAGTTATAGGTTTGCTTTTTAGTGGATGCAGTTCTGGTAATAAAAGCAGCAGCAAGTCTATCAGCATAAATGGGCCAAGCACCGATACTGTATTTATTATGGGTGGAAAGATTGCAACGGATGACAGCATAGATGTGAGTTCAAATATTACCGGAAAAGTTGTGGAAGTGTCTGCAGATCTGGGTAAAAAAGTGAAAGCCGGGGATGTAGTAGCCAGACTGGATACCACAGAACTTCAGAGTAAAGTAGATGAAGCGCAATCGGCAGTAAGTACTGCACAGACTGGCCTGTCTAATGCTCAGAGTAGTAAAAATTCAAATTCTTCTGATATCAGCGGATATCAATCTCAGCTTTCCCAGGCTCAATCGCAGTTGAAAGCTTCTCAGGAAGCACTGGATGCTGCTGTTATTAAAGCACCTATTTCAGGTACGGTGAGTTCGAGAAATGCAAATATAGGGGATACGATAACTGAAGGCGAATCGATTATCTCAATAGTTAACACGGATAATTTATATGTAAATGCATATGCTCCAGCTCGTATCTTAAATCAGATTAATGTTGGACAAAGTGTAGCTGTAAAAATACCTGATATATCAGATGACGAGTTTTCGGGAAGGATAGCCGTCATAAATTCAAAACTGGATCCCAGAAGTTCAGATGTGCTTGTGAAAGTAACTTTAAATAATAAAAATAAACTTTTAAAACCGGGTATGTTTGCAGAAGTTGGATTGCAGTAATAGAAGAGGTGGGTTGATATGAAATTTAATATAATTTCTGTTATAAAAGAAAATCGAAAAAAGATGATTTTAGGGATCTTAATAGCTGCTGCAGTAATAGCGGTGAGCTTGATATCACATTATGTGTATGAACATACCTACTATGTCTTCACTGACGATGCAAAAGTTACTGCGGATTTGATCAATGTAAGCCCGCAAATTCGTGGGAAATTGCTGGAATTTGATGGAGATGAAGGCGATAGGGTTGTGAAGGATCAGATAATAGCCCGTCAGGATTCGGGAAATCTTCCTGATTCAAATGTAGATCAATCTCTCATAAGAGCACCTATCGATGGCCTGATTGTAAAGAAGCAGGCAAATGTTGGAGACAACTTGTCTCCAGATAAAACCATAGCACTTCTGGCTGATCCAAATAGCTATTACATAATCGCCAATGTAGAGGGTACAGAAACCAGAAGACTGCAGTATGGACAGAAGGTGGATATATCCATAGATGAATATGGATCAAAAAAATTTACAGGTAAAGTCCAGTCCATAGGGAAGATGTCTCAGGACGCACTGAAGTCTGATTCCTATTCGAAGGATGGAAAATATAAAAAAACAGTTCAAAAAGTGCCTGTAAAAATCAAGTTTGACAGCTCGAGCAACTTGAAAGATAAGTTTACCATAGGCGACAATGCATCGGTAAAAATTCGTGTTGTAAATAATAAATAAAAATTCAGGTATATGATCAATAGTTATCATATACCTCAATTTTTTTATTTAAAGAAGTAGTTGAATTTGTCGGTAACTTATAAAAATATCACACATATTTTTAAATGTAATTATATGATAACATAGTACGGCAATATAAAATAAGTGATATTAAAACTCATTGAGTTTTATATTTTATTCTAAAGATTTATAACATAAATTGTTGACATTTGTAATATTATTGAGTATAATACTGTTAATGAAAAAAATAAAGAATACAATACGATAATATAGTACAAAAATTTATTTGATAAATTCATTCTGTAAATATCTATATTAATTAGAGTAAATTAGAAAAATATTTATTTTTTAGAACTTATGAAAACGATATGCTATGTTGCATTTCATCAATTCTAAAT
>NZ_FXYI02000031.1:0-26544 GCF_900184915.1 Clostridium sp. HV4-5-A1G
GAACCCTGGCGTGGTTCTCAATATCTTGCCCTTCAAAGGCTTACAAGACACAGGCTTCATATAGTTGAATGCTTAACCAGGGAAAAGACTTACATGTTATCCAATGTATTTCTTAAATTTAGTGAATTTGCTTTGCTGCAGGGAGAAGAACATCCCTTTTCTGATAAATACGGAGCTACAGCTTCTTCTATACTAACGGAGTTTTTATCTTCCGAAGATATTGCAAATGCTTCAGTTGAATATCTTGTTGACTTCGTCAATAGGAAAAGTCGAAAAAGAATTTCTGATCCTAAAATGACTGTAGAAGTTCTTCAGCAAGCTGCACGTAATTCATACCGCCTTGATAAATGCTTATATGAGCCTTTAACAATCTCTATTGCCTGTTCTTTTAACTGCATTCAGGCTTTTGAAAAAGAACTCAAAGCTATTAACAAGGCTATTGAAAAAACAGTTAATGGCATGAATCCTGTGGAATACCAGATATTGATGTCAATCCCTGGCTTTGGACCTGTATACTCCAGTGGTATTCTTGCTGAATTAGGCAGCGTACATGCATTCCCTAAAAATGATGCTATCGCTAAATACGCCGGCATCGTGTGGAAAGAAAATCAATCAGGTGATTTCAAAGCTGAAAATACACCAATGAACAAAGCAGGCAACCATTATTTGCGCTATTATCTGATAGAAGCTGCTGGAAGTGTTATAAGACACATCCCTGAGTACGAAAAGTTTTATCAGAAGAAATTTGCTGAAGTGAGTACACATCAGCATAAACGAGCACTCGCATTAACATCCCGTAAATTAATTCGTTTGATTTTTGGATTGCTGGCTAAAAATCAACTCTACTCTTCAAATAGGGTAGATAAACTTATATAGCTCTTGCGAACATATGTTTTTATTTTGACATATGCTTGTTAAAGTTACCATTTTTGATTAAAAACATTTCATTTTCTTTTCATTTTGTTCTTGACATATTACCAAATTGCTTTGCTTTTTATAAAAATAATTACCACATTATTTTATTTTCTCATAAACTATTGATTTTGTATAATATAATCTCTAATATTGTGTCTACCATATGAATGGAATTAAACGATATGGCACCTTTTCACAATATTCATCATACCCCGATAAATTCTCAGACAAAAATTTTTCTTCACGAAGAAGCCTGGCTATAATAGTAAAAATTAAAGCTACTACACTAAGTAGTGCCCAATATGACCCTAATGCAATTGGTGAAAACATCATCATCAGTATTGCTCCAGAATACATAGGATGACGAACTATCGCATACATTCCAGTTGATATTACTTTCTGGTCTTTATTAACCTCAATTATAGCTGAAGTATAACTGTTCTCTTTGAATACAAGAAATACTATGAAAAACCCTACTATGACAAAAATATTTGCTAATAGACTAATATATATGGGAATATTCGACCAATGAAAACGATAATCAAGTCCTGCAATAATATATATAAAGCAGAAAAACACACTTGCCATTGCTTGTATAGTTTTTTGGCTCTTTTCCTTCTCAGCAGTTAAACCTGCTTTAAGCCGTCGTTTTAAAAGTTTCTGGTCGTTTTTAAATAAATATATAGTAATCAATATTGTTGAAACAGCAAAAGTAAGCAAATAAAGCCATGCCTGCAAGTAATTAGCTGTCCATGCAGGTAAAAAAATAAATATTCCCATAGTAACTATAAGCATTATAAATCTAGATATAGCTTTTCCAACTATATTATCCATATGATCACCTCAATTATCAGTTTTATTTATAATTATATCTCATGGATAGCAATAAAATACGTAGACTTGTCAATAAGGTGAAACCCATTCCTTTTTGACAATAAGTCCTTGAGAATTTACTTTTTGCATATTTGAATTTACTATTTATCTTTCGCTAGTTGAAAGATAAAAAACATAATAGAGCCAAATGTTAAAATTAAAACAACTGGCAGGAATAGGGATGATAATTTTTCTCCAGTGGTTGAGTGTAACGTTAAATATGAAAATACTGAAACCATCAACAATTTTATAGTTCCTATCATGGTCTTTAAAATTCTATATACTTTTTCTTTGTTTTGCTCTGTTACCTGTACTCCTGTATTCCATATTTGGGAAAATTTTTCTACAACGGACAATCCAATAAATATAATCCATCCAACAGCCAATAGCGCAATCAAAGAATTTTTATCTGTTATTTTATCAACCTCACCAGCAGCATTATTTTGACTCTTTTCCGTCCCAATCAATTTCAAATTCAAGGACATTTTTATAAAATTCAACCATAGTTCTCATATCACTAACAAATATTCCAATACCATCTAATTTCATTTTAATTTTCCTTTCAAGTTATTTTTTCTTTTTCACTTTCAAAGTAGGAAGTTCTTTATAAATCCCCGTAATCAGCTGATATAGAAACTCCTTATTATCAACATCCTCAACCAAAAACATTGGTTTTGCATCATCATAAGGCAACTCCTCGATTGGCTTAATCATCAAACGTTTGCTCGCATTGGTTATTTTAACTAAAAAACGATCATCATATATTCCCCCAAAAACCTTTCCTTGAAAATATAAGATATATTCTCCCATCATTCTTCTATAGGAAATATTGTTTAGTATATCTAATTGTCCAATAATAAAATCTAAATATTCTTGACTAGAAGCCATACCTTACTCCCTTTCAATTTACTATTTATGTTTGTGCCAATTATAAAAATCTTTTAGTTCTACTTTACGTTCCTGTGGTAAAGCTATTTTCTTAATACCTAATACCGCGAATTGCACCTTCTAATGCTAGCAATCTTGGAAATTTATCTGTCTTTTGTTTTCTCCCCGTAATACACAACCAATGAAACCGCATTAAGTATAATTGTAACTACAAGAAGTAATGCGGAAACCATCGCTACTGCGGAAGACGTATCCATAAGTGCCGACCAATCCGCTATCCTTACTAGATAATCTGTATAGAAAATTTGCATACACAATGAAATAGCGCAGGCGCTGACGCTTGCTACGGATAAGACAGTCCATTTCCTATTACGTCGCACAAGATTAATAACAGGAAGTATCCATGCAATCAGCCCAAGTACAAGACTTCCTAGATTCAGCCAACTTGCTCCCAACAAAACCATCTCCTTCACCAAAATTACTATTTATAATACACAACATTAAATTGGAAATTAGCAACTATTCTATCGGAAAATAAATTTCAATCTGCGATTCTTCATTTTCAGCTCCTAAAAATTGCTCTGTGTAGCATTCCAAATCATCTCTGTCATCAAGTTGGAGACTACTCTTAGGTAACCAAACACCCCAAATATAATAATATGTAGAAAGCAAATTTTTTACTGTACCTTTATGTATAAATTTAGCATACCTTCCACCACTAATTTCTTTTAACTCCATACCTTCTGGAATATTAGAACCACCCGATGTTTCAATTCCTATAAATACAGCAGCTTCACTATTTTTATCAAATGTATTTGACAGACATGTACCACCCGTTTCATAAATACTATACCGATTTTTATTCATTGAAATATAATCTTGCTTTGCCAATTGAGCATTCAACTTTTCCCACATTTCAATACTGTTATTTTTCTCAATACTCATGTTAAATTTAAACCCAACAACAGATTTAGGCTCAAATGTTACGATTTCTGGTGATAAATTTTCATAATTGCATTCGGTTATTTTGTCAAGCTGCATAGGGCGATGTTTTCCTATTAATACATCAACACCATTTTTTCTATATTCTGTAGGTGTAATACCATATCTTTTCTTAAAAGCTCTTGTAAAACTTTCAGCAGATTCGAAATACAGGGAAACTGCAATATCTAAAATTTTCCTATTGCCATATATAAGATCATATGCTGCTTGAGTCAACCTCCGGCTTCTGATATAGCTGCCAATAGTTTCTCCCGTCACAGCTTGAAAATAACGGTGAAAATGATAATATGAATAGGAAACTGCATTGGCAACTGATTCTACAGTCAAAGGCTCATACAGATTTGTTTCAATAAATATAACTGCTTTACTAATGATTTGATTATCTTTCAATACAGCACAGCCTCCCCCTCTTTAATCAGAAAATTCTCACTGGAGTCATTATCTAAAATGCAATATGCTTTATGACCATCTATACATTGCAATAACGCAATTTTATCATTACTATCGGCAAGTATTAGATTTATATTATATCCAATAGGTGCATCCATTGCCCATGCAATGCCTTCTTCAACATTTTTGCAGTTTTCCAAAATGCTTCGGATAACAATCCAAAAAGAAAAACCAGTTACACCTGCTTTCTGTCCTCCATCAAAGTTGCCAACAGGCAATCCATTACTGGCCTTACAAGCTGCCAGCCCATATTCATTCATTCCATCACATCGTCCGAATAAATTGAGTGTAGAACCAATGTAACAATATTTTCCCCTAATAGCTGTATATGCAAAACACATTTCTTCCATTTCATCATTAAAATCGTAGTTACGTGCCATCAAAGTGTGTCCAGTTTCAATCTTGTTTGAAACTGCAGACATCAAACTGCACCCACGTTCCAAATATGTCATTGCATAAAAAATCACTTGTTCTTTCGAAATTCCAACTGTATCTGCAAAACCTTTGATCTCCTCGTTTACACCACTGCAGTATTGGTCAAGCAAATTGGATATTTCCGTTAATTTGCTTTGAGGATAGGCCTTGGGTGGTAAAATCACCTTTTTCAATAAATCAGGTTGTGATAAAATCCAATTACCAATCTGTGTCCCAACTTCATAACTTGTTCCTATAAAATTCTTCAAGTATGTTTTCGTTTTTTTCATTAAAAGCACCTCATCTTTCAAAAAAATTATAAGATAAGGTGAGATGATATACTTGATATTTTCTGCGGATTATTTTCTAACACAAGACTTTCTAGCTTATAATGTAATAAGTTCTCTCCTTGAATTTTATTTTTATCCAGTAATGATTTCAACTCCAGGCAGCTAATTGTTATTTAAGCCAATAAATTGGTCGAATTAGCACCTCTGGCAGTTTTGTATGAGAATCTCCTTTAGCCGTATTGAGCTGAGCCTGAGTAAGGAATATACTATTTGTCAGATCAGCTCCGCTGAGATCCGCATCCCGCAAATCTGCTCCTATTAGGTCAGCACCACTTAAATCAACTCCTCTAAGATTTGCAGCAATAAGACATGCCCCTCTCAAATCTGCACCTTTAAGATTAGTTTTTCTCAGATCTGCACCAAAATAATCTGAATGGCCATATCTGCCGTTCCTATTTTTTACAGGAGTATCCCTTCTTCTGCCAGCTTTAGCACGTATCAGCTGGCTGGTATTTTTAAGCAGCAGGTTGACCTTGGCTCTGTGTGCTTCCAAATCCAGTGATGAAAGAAAATCCGCGTCAAGAAGGGTAAGTCTTTCAGTATCATCCAGCAATGAATTTATCTTCTCCCGGATACTTGTTTCATTTTGCAGGGTAGACGCTTCTGTTAAATACCATATCATTTCATGAAGCTGTCTCATGATTAAAAAAACATCAAACATCTGTTTTGCAGTTTCTGGATAACTTCTCCAATTCCTTCCGCTGTAGGTTATCTGAGAAACTTTCTGACCTGCCCCAAAGCAGTGATAGGCACTGCATCCTTTAAGGCCCTTTTTCCTGAGTTGTTTGTGAACAGAACATTTAAAGTCAGATTGTAAGTTTATGCAGGGTTTGCCGGCGTCTTTATTGGTTGGGAAACCTTCTGAAACTGAAAAGTACAACGCCACACAGCATAGACCGAAACATTTTTTACAATCCACCTTCAATTCCTTATTACGCTTATCTTCATCTGTATATATCATATTTATTTACCTCATAATTTTTAATTCAATATAGTCTTATATGAAATTTATTATAACATAATTCACAAAATACCCAATAATATTATTAATTGAAATCACAATATTAATGTCATCAAATTTCACCTTCTTCTTTGTCCAATTTTTCTGATATTTTTTTTTGTCTTCTTTTGTTTAAAATGTGTACAAGTGAAAGTCCTAAAAATGCTGTAAAAGTTCCACAGGCAAATGTAATTGCCAAAGCTGCAAACAGCAGACCGCCTGTAAATTTTTCGCTATATCTTATATAATTTGAAATTCCTACAATGACAGTTACTGTACTACCAGTTACAAGACTATTCACTACCAGTAATTTTTTACCACTATTCTTTGTTCCGTAGAGATCGTTTCCTGAAACAATATTTCTAATTACAATGTACATGGAGGCTCCAAAAAAACATGCAAATTCTGCAGCATACTGTGAAAAAGGTGCATCAAAAACATATTCCTGAACAAGTATTGACATAAGCAGTACAATAAGTAATATACCGCAGGCATCACTTTGAATTTTATGTCTTTGAGCTGTAATTCTCTCATCTTGTATTAAATTTTTTTTCATTATATTTCCTCCTCCCAGAACAATTCGTCCAATGTTTTGCCAAGTGCCTTGCAAATTGAAACACATAATTTCAATGATGGATTATAATTTCCCGATTCAATCATTCCAATGGTCTGACGTGTAACACCCACAGCTTTTGCTAAATCCTCCTGTTTCATGTCATGCTCAATACGTGCGATTTTCATTCGTTTATTTTTCATTATGACCTCCTCTAACTTTGACTGATTTATATTGCATATTATAATATAAAATATACTTTATGTCAAATATATATTGCATACATATTTTAAAAATTTAATTTTAAGCTAAAATTAAATGAACCATTTAGTAGGTATATCCATCTAACTAGTGTAAAGCAAAAAAGTAGCGCTACAGTTTGCTAAGAAAGGTAGGAAATCAATTGAATAAAGATACATTTATAGCCAATGTTCTTGAGGCTGAATCTACTTTATATCGTGTATCCAAGTCAATTTTGATTCATGAGCAGAATTGTGAGGATGCAGTTCAGGAGGCAATTTTAAAAGCCTATGATAAATTGGATACATTAAAAAAAGAACAATATTTTAAAACCTGGTTAGTTAGAATACTTATAAATGAATGTTATAGTTTAAAACGTAAGGAATATTCACAAATACCTTATGAAGAATACTTTGAGTCTGCCAAAGCTAATGATAAAAAAGATTATAGTGAGTTATATTTGGCCATTCAGAATTTACCAGAACGTATTCGTATTACAATTGTTCTTTATTATGTAGAGGGGTATTCAGTAGACGAAATTAAAGATATTTTAGAAATACCTGCAGGAACTGTAAAAAGTAGATTGGCAAAAGGACGGAATTTATTGAAAATAAAGTTAGAAGATATGGAGGTAAATTATGAATAACTATGATTGGAATAACGCCTTTCCGGATACACCTGAAAGTTTTAAAAATAGGGTAAGTGCAACATTGAATAGTTTACCGGATAAAAAGGAGAATGATAAAATGGGAAATGGGAAAATATATAAAAAAGGATCAATCAAGAAAAAAATTATAGTTGGATTAGTAGCTACTATGGTAATAGGAACAACTGTATTCGCTGCAGGAAAAGTAAGCTCTATAATTTCATATTCAAGTAGTACACCAACATATACTACTATGCCTACAGTAGAACAAGTAAAGAAGGATTTTAAATTTAATCCTAAATTAGTTAATAAATTTGATAATGGATACACTTTTGCAAATGGATGTATTGTAGATAACAAAGGAACTGATGATAAAGGTAATTTTGCAGGAAAAACAAAATCACTTGATTTTACTTATACAAAAGGGAATGATGAATTAAGTCTTTATATGGAAAATGGAAGGCTAGGTGAAAGATCAAAGAGAGAGACTGTTATTACTAATTATAATGGTATAGATTTATACTATTATTCATATACTGACAAGTTTGAACCAGAAAATTATAAAATGACAGAACAAGATAAAAAGGATAAGTTATCTGGTAAATATGTATTTAGTTATGGCTCTGATTCCGATAAGGAAAAAATCTCCCAAGTTCAAGGTTTAAATTGGATGCAAGATGGAATTAACTATTCCTTTTTAGGATCTGATTCTAATATATCAAAAGATGAACTAGTTAAAATGGCACAGCAGGTTATCAATACAAAATAAAAACAAGATAAAAGGCTTTCCATGATATATAAAAATATCCTGAAAAGCCTTTTATAAACTTAATATTTACTTGCTTTTCTCAATATGTTATGGATTATCTGTAAATAGCCTTAATAGGATCCAGCTTTGCAGCTTTATATGCAGGAATTATTCCAGAAATCATTCTATTATATCCTCATACTACAACTCTTTTTTCATATAAATATTTATGGAAATCATCATGGAGATTCCCAGAACCAGCACGGCTGCCGTGATCAATAATATATACTGTGCAATTGCAGCCATATTTGAAAATGCTGAAATATCAACACTTATATTGGCATTATAAATTAAGGGTATCCCAAAAGATACCAGCATTATTATAAGAATAAAAGCAAATTTAGTTTTTTCATATCCATATTTAAATTGAAAGGGCATATATACTCCATAGGGAATGGCACAAAAAAGAAATACAGATAAAACTGTCCTCAAATCAAGTTTTCCTATTTGCGGTATGAAAAATGCCAGTACACTATATACAATAAAGCAAATAATAAAAACCACTAAAAAGAATGCATACTTGGCCTCCACAATTGAACTTCTGGTATATGGAGCTGCACATAACAACGCATCTACCTCGGGATATTTAGCCTCTGCCAATGAGATATATTGATAAAGTATAAGTTCTGTAAAAATGACTGTGGACAGGAAAGAAACAAGTCCCGTAAACACAGGAGCACGCCATAGAATGAATAGAGGAATTGCGGCCGACATAAACAGCATGATCACAACATATCTTTTGGCCAGCAAAAAATCCTTTTTAATGAGATGAAACAGCATTATTATCCTCTCCTCCCCCAATATAGGCCAGCATGATATCTTCAATTGTAGGCCTTTCAACTAAAATGTCCTTCATGTTTTTTTTGACTTCATATATTTTATGGGTAATCCCTGTGAAACCGAAGTCCGTTGCTGTCAACTTTAAAAATAAATTTCTGCTGCTCTCATCAACGTATCTCTTATCCCCTTTTATCAAGCGATAATTATCAAGTAAATAATCCTTTTCCTTCTCAAATAAAATTTCACCCTTATGTATGAGAATAATCATATCAGCTATCTTATCCAAATCGGATATTATATGAGTAGAAAAAAGTACACCTTTTCCTCCCCGCTTCATGTAATCTGCCATTATATCCAAAAACTGGCTCCTAATTAAAGGGTCAAGTCCGCTGGTAGGCTCATCCATAATTAGAAGTTCAGCACCATGAGACAGTGCAAGGGTAAGTGCAAATTTCATACGCATGCCCTTTGAAAGTGTAGAAATTTTTTGACGCGGATCCAGACAAAATCGTTCCATATATGCTCTATAGTCCCTTTCACTCCAGCCTGAATAAGCAGGTGAAATTATACTTTTCATCTCCGCCATAGTCAGTTCATCATAAAAAAAACCCTCATCGAACACTACTCCAATGCGATTTTTCAGTTCATGCTCATTATGTTCAATATCTTTTCCAAAAATTTTTACACTGCCGGAAGTCTTTTTGGACAACCCAAGAATAGTTCGTATAGTGGTTGTCTTACCTGCCCCATTGATTCCTATAAAACCTGCAATACAACCCTCCGGCAAAGTAAAACTAAGATTGGAAAGTGAAAAATTTTTATAGTACTTGTTTAGGCCCTCAACTTCTAAAATATTGTTCACATTCACTCCTCCTCATACAAAATATCCATCATTTCATTTAATTCCTCTTTGCTGATACCCAGCATCTTAGCTGTTTGTATCATATCCTGCATTTTTTGTTCCACAATGCGCCGTTTTGAATCTCTCAGCAATTCCAAATTTTCTGCTGAAACAAAAGTGCCTACCCCCACCTGACTTGTTACAAAACCTTCTTGTTCCAGTTCATCATACACTCTTCTAATAGTCAGCACACTGACTTTCACATCATTGGCAAAACTTCGAATGGATGGAAGCTTATCACCTTCAGCCAGTTCTCCTCTAAAAATTGCATCTTTAATTTGATCTTTTATCTGTTTATACAATGGATTGTCAGATGTATTTGAAATTAATATTTTCATATCATACCTCTTTTTTCAATATCTTTAGTGCCAGTGTATATGTATATAATACACACTATATACTATATACACTATTTTGTCAACAAAGTTCAAATTAATTGTTTAACAATTCACCTTTTTTTCTATTCTATGAGAAAATGCCAATTTAAGTAAAATAGGCGTTATAATTGTAGTTAAAATTACAACAATTAAGGTTGGAAGAAATATTTCCTCCGTAATTATTCCCTCCTGAAGACCTATATTGGCAGTAATTATAGCAACTTCCCCTCTTGAAATCATACCTGTTCCAATTTGAATCGATTCACTCCTGCTCATCTTAAGAAACCTTGCGGCAGCACCACACCCTATCAGCTTTCCAAATACTGCTGTGACAAACATAACTATGGTAATAAAAAGCACTTCCAGATTAATTCCCTTTAGATTTGCTTCAATCCCAACACTGGCAAAAAATATAAGGGATAAAAATCCTGACGAAATTGCCTTTATGTTTCTCTCCAGATATTCCTTATAGACAAATGATGAAAACATGAGGCCGCATATATATGCACCGGTAATAGCCGCTATACCCAAAACCTCGGCAACATATGCCACTAGCAGGGTAGAAGCTATGGAAAAAGTAAGCAGTTCCCTGCCTGGTTTTATATGCTCCTTGAATTTATTTATAAGTTTGGGCAGATATACTACTCCGATTATGGCAAAAACACAAAATAAAGTTATTTTTATAAATACATACGCAATGGATAATGCTTCTGCAGCTCCAGCACTTGCCCCAGCTCCAGGGCTTTGACCTACTGCAAGAACTACAGATATGAGAATAAGCCCCAATATATCATCTATAACCGCTGCACCTAGAATATTTATACCGGTTCTCGTGTTCAGCTTTCCAAGTTCCTTGAGAGTTTCTACTGTAATACTCACACTTGTAGCAGTTAGAATAACCCCTACAAATACATTCTCCAAAAAATTGTCAAAAAATAGATATGCGCTTAAGATTCCAAGTACAAGTGGAAGTACTATACCTGCTGTGGCAATTATCAATGAAGAAAATCCCGCCTTTTTAAATTCTTCTACGTTGGTTTCAAGACCTGCAAGAAACATAATCATAATTACTCCAATGTTTGACAAAAGCTTAATATTATCATCATACTGTACAACATTCAACATAATTGGACCAAGTACTACACCTGCCATCAATGCTCCTAGAACTTCAGGCATTTTCAGCTTTCTGCTTATAATACCCCCTATCCTTGTAAATATGAGGATCAACACAATATCCAGCAACACATTTTCCAATATAATACATCTCCTTCCAGACAAAAAAATAGAAAGCCCTTAAAAGGACTTTCCACCCCAAAAGTCATATTCTCTTGAAATCAAACAGAAATTTGATTCAACCGAAATGAAATATCTAAATTTATTAATAATACTATTTTAACAATAACATATCTGAAAATATTATTCAATAATTTATATATAATTGAAAAGCAAGAAAAGGACTGATCTGCCATTTCCAGAATTTAATGAAGCATGCCATATCCATGAAGGACAGCTCTATTGACAACATCAATCTGGAGGCTTTAAAAACACTGCTTGATACTGACGTGTAGTCAATACAGTGGCGTAACAATCTGAACCTAAGGATTACTTGATATGGTTTTCCTGTGAATTGATTAAAAGAAATTTACAAATTGCCCTGTTGGCTGCCTTAGGATTATCCTGATTTGAGTTATGACCGGCGTTTTTTATCATACACAGCGTACAATTGGGCTCACTTTCAGCCCAGGAAGCTGCAATTCTTTGAATATTTCCAGATCTATCCTCCTCTCCGCAAAGAAGCAGCACGGGTTTGGGAAAACGATATGCTTCATCTTCACGCAGACATGTCGTGAGGGATATCATAACCTCGATGAAATCCCTCTTTTTCATCTGTGAAAAACATCTTCGTACATATTCCTTTACAGCCTGGGTGTTACCACAGGCATTAGCGCTTTGATCTATTAGCATTTTCCATGGATAACAATAAAGTATAGGTTTTGTCAATTTCAACATAAGTCTTTCTGTTATAGACAGCCTGCCGGTATTTCGAGTACAATCAATGAGCACAAGTTTTGAAATCAGTTCCGGCTTTTGGTACAGTACCTCCTGGGCAAGATTTCCACCCATGGATTGACCTATTAAGACTGTACTTTCAATCTGATATATTCTGCATAATTTAAGGAAATCCCCTAGCATATCATCAAAGTGAAATTTGTTTCCAGAGTCAAGTTTTGACAACCCATGACCGCGTGCATCCCACAACAATAAATTGTAAGAATAATCGAAAATTGTCAATTGAGGTTCAAACATCCTGTGATCACAACCTGCACCATGCAGAAAGATAACATAATTTGATGTACTGCCCGGCCTGTACCAATAATGTATATTACATCCCTTGTTTTGAAATATTTTATGCTGTAAATTCACCATCATGCCCCCATGTAATCAATTACAATCTTTTACAGACATCCTCAGCCCATCTTTTAGCTTTTTCTACATTTTTTTCTGTATCATTCTTAAGAGGATTTTTGAACTCAATTTCTCCTAAAAATTCATTTTCTCCAAGTTCACTTTTCATATTTTCAAAGGTTTTTCCATTGTTTCCACCGTTACAGCTAAATAGAGCTATTTTCTTGTGTTTTAAATTTGTCCTGGCAAAAAAACTTCTCAGGGCAGGGGCAAAATTTCCAGCCCATACTGGAGTTCCAATAAACAGGATATCATAATCCTCGGCTTTTATATCATAAGGCAGGAGTTCTGGTTTTTCCTTAGTTATAGATTTCTTGCCACCTATCAGATATTTCATCTTGCTTTTGGAATTTATATCTTTTTTAGGCTTTATCTCCAGTATGTTACCTGATACAGCCTTTGAAACAGCTTCGGCTATCAATTTTGTATTTCCCTCAAGAGAATAGTATACAACAAGAATCTTATTTTCCATAATAAAATCTTCTCCTTTTCTATATATCCGAACGCTACCATTGCTCGGGAGATAAAAACTGGCAGCCATCGGATAAGTTCTGCTAAGGTTCAGGTGGAGAAAAGTATTTCTTATAAGCAAATTCCATCTGAACCTAAGAATCACTTAATTAAAAATTCTTATATCTATATATTATAATAATTGGCTTAAAAAATCCATTTAAATGTAAAAAAAGGCCTCTATTCAAGGCCCCTTTTTAATATTAACTATGACATTATTTTTTCAAAAGCACTTCGTCTACTATTCCGTAATCCACAGCCTCTTTTGCAGACATAAAATAATCCCTTTCCATATCTTTTTCTACTTTTTCAATAGGTTTTCCTGTTCTTTCACTATATATTCTGTTTATTTTTTTCTTGGTTTCAAGCAGCCATCTGGTGTGAATTTCTATATCCGTGGCCTGCACCTGCTGCCAGTAAAAAAGATGCCATGCTGGCGGCCATACCAATACATATAGTTGACACATCCGGCTTTATATACTGCATTGTATCATATACAGCCATACCTGCAGTAATAGATCCTCCTGGACTGTTTATATAAAAATTGATATCCTCATCGGGATTCTCGGATTCAAGATACAAAAGCTGTGCCACAATGACACTTGCCGTTGCATCCGTTATCTCATCATTCAACATTACTATCCTGTCCTTCAAAAGTCTGGAATATATATCATAGGAACGTTCTCCAGAATTCGTACGTTCAACAACAACCGGCACATAACTCATCAAACCACTCCTTTACTGTGTTTATGCTGCCATAAAAGCAATACCATTGTTTGAATTTTTCCTGAATTTTCTGGGAGGTGTTCCATAAAGCTTTTTAAATGCTCTCGTAAAAGATTCCTGTGAACTAAATTGATATTTCAATGCTATATCCACAATTTTGCTATCTGTATTTACAAGCTCCTTCGCAGCTTCTTCAAGTCTCCTTCTTCTTATATATTGAGCTACAGATTCCCCTGTAGCAGCATGGAAGACTCTATGAAAATGAAACTTCGACAGAAACACCTTCCCCGCAATATCTTCAAGCCTCATTTTTTTATCCAAATTATCATTTATATATTCAATGGATTTTCTAATACAGGCATTATAATTCATTCAGGTTCAGCTCCCTCCTCTGAGTTTTTCTATATTATATACCAGTCACCAATGTAAATCCTGTCTTTTCTTGCTGCTCTGTTATAAAAACATTACAACTTCTCCATATTTTATATTTTTAATTTCTTTTTAACAATGAGATAAATTATTGATATTATTATCATGCTTGGTACGGTGGCTCCAAATACAAAATTTATTTTAATGAATAAATAATACATGAACATACCAAAGATGCACAATATAAAAGCCAAAATATTTGGATCTGTATTTTTTTGTGTTTCAATATTTTGCTTCATCATATAATAGTCTGTCAATAATATGGCAAAGGACGGGGAAAATACGATACCTATGCTGTAAAGGAAATTCTCATAGTTATTTACATTAAAAATCAAGGAAATAACAGTTCCTATTATAGTTATAGTTACAGCTATTGTCTTTTCATTTAGTATTTTTTTATTGTGGATCTTCATCATATTCATTATTGTAACGCCTGCAGAATGTGCATACATGAATGCAGTGGTAATAGTAGATAACATAATGGCTCCAAATGTTAAAAATGCCATGTTTCTTGAGAGCAGCACCCCCATTATGTCCAAATTTCCAAAAATACAGCCTATACCCAGTCCTACGATCATCATAAGCAAACTTCCTGATATATATCCTATAAAACTTCCTATTGCTCCCTGTTTAACGTTTATAGAAAATTTTGTATAATCAGAAACCTTTGACATCCATGACAGAGGCATTACAATAACCAGTTCAAATGCCCTTCCAAATGATATTTCACCACGTTCAGCACCAGGTAGAATTTTGTTCCATTTAAACATAATATATGCCAGAAAAAAAGTTAATATAAATAATAATATAACAGTTACATTGTTTACGTTTTTGTAATTTGTTATTCCACAAATTACCCATATTATAATCAATATACTTGTTATAATGGTCCACAATACTATATTGTCAATGGACCATAACATGGTACTTATTTGATTTATATATTTGGCAGTATATTTTATCATGATGGTCAGCCATCCGGCAAGTTGTAATATATTTATGACGGAAAATATATAAGTTCCATATGTTCCAAATGATATTTTCGTAGAGGCTATCCCTGATATTCTCTCCCTGGTTCCTATTATTCCTGCAAGTACAAATATTATAGCACCTGTAATGGTTCCCAGTATAATAGCAGTTAATCCCTTTTGAAAACCTGAAGAGGATATGATCTGTCCTGTTAGTATCTCAGTTATGGATATTGAAGCTCCGCACCACAACAACGAAAAATCCCAAAATCGCAATTTATTATTATTCATATTCCATACAGCTCACATTAATAAAAATTTAATCTGTGAAACTTCCAGCCTATAATTAATTATTACTTTTGGGAAGTTTACACAGATTATTTTATACTATTTTTTATATGGCAGCTTTCTCCAGTTCACTTTGATTCATCTTGTTTATATCTTTTCGTTTAAAATGCTTATTCATAAGGACTATTATTGCAGGGCATAGAAATGCACTTATGATACAAGATGCCGCTATCTGAGCTGTAGCTGCTCCTAACATTGGTGATATAGTCTTGTCCACTGCAGCTATAGCTGCTGGAGTTCCAACTGAATTTCCTCCTGTAGAACCATTTGCAAAAGCTACAATAGGCCTCTTTTCACCAAACGCTCTGAGGGCAAAATAACCTCCAAAACCTGTTAATACAGCAGTTGCTACCCCCAACAGTATTCCAGGCAATCCTGCTTTTACCACACTTGATAAATTCATACTTGCTCCAATTGGAAAAGCAAAAAAAGGTATTAGTAATTTTTCACCGGGAAGCAGGAATTCACGAATTTCTTTATCCAGGCTTCCAAGAAGCATACCCAGGCATATGGGCAGTAAAATAGCAATAAAAGCCTTAACTGGAACCGCAACTAAACCTGAAGCGCCTAAAGCCAGCATGGTAAAAAATGGTCCATTATTCAATGAGAGTAGTGCTATGGCACCTACATCGGTTTTATCACCATACTGTTCTGTCAATGCCACAAAAAGCCCGCCGTTGGTATTGGTCATGGCTGCTATGATTGCCAGAGGTGTTAATCCCAAAATCCCGGCTGTTCCAAATATCTTTCCTACACCTAATCCGATAATTGCGCCAATTCCACATTTGGCTACTAAAAGAATCACACCTTTTTTAAAGGATTTTGGTGCTACTTTCAAGCTCATCTGAGCTCCCATACAGAATAGAAAAACCGCCAGAATTGGCAAGGAGCCCTGTTTAAACATTGCTGTAGTAAAACCACCGATCATCAGCACTTGCGGAAAAAATGTATTGACAATAGCTCCTAGTAATAAAGGTATTATCATTATTCCTCCAGGTACTTTGTCAATTGTTTTTTTGATCTGCATACAATCACTTCCTATGTTTGATTATTGGGTTGATTTTATATTGATACTTTAAAAATTGGAAATATAAAGATTAAAAATTTAATTTTTAATCTTTATATACCTGCTTTAAAATGTGGATATAAGTTTTAATATGCCAAATTCTCTGTGCTTAAGTGATTCTGCCTTGGTTTGTTTACCATTTATCACCTCAAGTATTTCAGAGAAAATACTTTCTCCAATCTGTTGAACAGTTTTTGACCCTTCAATTATGGTTCCAGCATTTATATCTATATTATCCTGCATATTTTTAAATGTTTTTGGATTTCCAGTTACCTTTATTACCGGCGCAATGGGATTTCCAGTTGGAGTCCCCCTGCCTGTAGTGAATACGACTAACTGGGCTCCGCCAGCTACCATACCTGTCATGGATTCAATATCCTGCCCCGGTGTATTCATCACATATAATCCTTTACTTTTGGGTGCTTCTGCATAATCCAATACTCCATTTATTGGTGCAGTTCCACCTTTATATATACATCCCAGGGATTTTTCTTCTATTGTTGTTAAACCACCCTGAATATTGCCTGGAGTAGGTTGTCCACCTCTCATATCAACACCCATGGTATTTGCTTTCTTCTCACAGTTAGATACAATTTCCAGTATTTTATCGCCTATTTCCCTGGTTACTGCTCTTCTGGCCAGTATATGCTCAGCACCTATGAATTCAGTGGTTTCTGAAAATATTGATGTTCCATTTAATGAAACAAGCTTATCCGATGCATATCCAACTGCAGGATTTGCAGCAAGTCCCGATGTGGTATCAGAGCCACCGCATTCAATGGCCAATGTCAGTTCCGATATGTCTATTTCCTCTTTTTTCATCTTGCCGGCCTCTCTGGCCATGGAAGCTGCAATTCTTGTACCTTCTGTTACTGTGTTTATAGTTCCACCACATTCCTGTATTATTACATATTCAACTCTTTTGCCTGTAGATGCGATATCTTTTGCAACCTCTTTTGTTGGAACTCCTTCACATCCCAATCCAACTACCAGCACTGATGCCACATTAGGATTTTTCCCCAATGCTTTCAGGGTGGCTATCGTAAGATCCATATCAGCACCAACCTGACAACAGCCATGTTGATTTGGTATTGCTATGGCACCATTTACATGACTTGCAATTCCTGCTGCAACCTCGCTGGCACAAACTGATGAAGGAATTATCAGTATGTGATTTCTTATACCTACTTGTCCATTTTCTCTTCTATATCCATAAAGCTTCATTATTTAGACACCTCCAAATCCCCACGTCCTCTTTCACTTACAACATTATGAACATGAACGTAATCGCCAATCTTTATATCCTGGGTGGCCATTCCTATGGATTCCCTGTATTTTATTACTTCGCTCCCCTTGGGTATATCCCTTATGGCAAACTTATGTCCAAAGGGAATGTCATGGTTAAGTACTATTCGGATCTCTTTGCCAAATAAATCCACTAGTATACTCTCACCTTTTTCCAAGTTTTTTACTGCAGTGGCCACATTGTCTTTTTTATTTGCTACAACCGCAAATTTCAGCATAAATACTCCTCCTTAATGGTATAATGTTTACATATATAATTACAGCAATTATTGTGCCAATTATTTTTTCGAAGATACAGACAACAAAAAAGATTTTGTGTTTCAATATGTAACAAAATTGCATTTAAATAATGATTTTCCAAATAATCTTTGGCTTCCACGGATATACGTTGAATTTTCTTGTTGTATCTCATGGCGTATTTATCTATAAAAAACCTCGAGAGCTGAATTATATCTTCATTTCTGTCATTTAACGAAGGTACTAAAAGGGTAAGTATATTAATTCTATAATATAAATCCTCCCGGAATTTTCCTTCATTTACCATTTTATTTAAATCCTTATTGGTAGCAGCTATGATTCTAACGTCTATAGGTATTAATTTATCGTCTCCTATTCTCATAACCTGTTTTTCCTGTATAACTCTCAACAACCTGGTTTGAACCCCTATAGGCATTTCGCCTATTTCATCCAGAAATATAGTTCCTCTATGGGCGAGCTCAAATACGCCTGCCTTTCCACCCTTTACTGCACTCGTAAACGCTCCTTCAGCATATCCAAAAAGTTCACTTTCTACAAGATCCTTTGGTATGGCAGCACAATTTATAGCTACAAATGGTGCACTGCTTCTATCACTGCTGTTATGTATACTTTGAGCAAACAGCTCTTTTCCAGTACCAGATTTGCCTAAAATCAAGATAGGAGAACTATATTTGCTGTAAATTTTAGCCTTTTTAATACAATCTCTCATCTTGTCACTTTTATATATTATGTCCTTAAAATTGTACTTGGCAGTAAATCCCTTCTTTTGAAGCTTGACTCTTATATCCTGTTCCAGTTCTTGAAGCTTAGTGATATCCTGAAATGTCGCAACAACTCCATGTATCTTGTTGTCAACAATAACCGGCACTCTATTGGTTGCAATTTTGGCTCCCTTTACGCTTTGAATTTGCCCCAATTGAGCATTCCCCGACTTTAATACTTCATTTAATTTTGTATTGTCAATTACATCATTGACCTTTTTCCCCAGTACCTCTTCCTTTGAGATTGAGAATATATTCTCTGCCATGGAATTAAATATGGTAATTCTCCTTTCGTCATCTATGGACATTATTCCATCATGTACAAAGTCCATTATGGTTTTAAACCTTTCAGTTTTTTCTTTTTCAACACGCATCCCCTTTAGTATCCTTCTGGATTCACGTATTGCATCTATAACAGATTCTTTTCCTGATTCTATGATATAGCCCTTGCAATTTAATTTACTTGCCACTGATATACAGACAGTATCCCCCACAAATACTCTTATTCCACTGTCAAAATATGGTTTCAGAATTTTTTCAGCATTTTTCTGATTTTTAATTTCAACATTGACTATATCAAGATTTAAAAGTTCTTTTATTATTTCACATCCATGTATTATATTTTTATAACCTGTCACACAAATTTTGCCTTTATAATCCAACAGATTCTTGAACCCTCTCAGTATGTCAAAAGAACTCATTCTCAATTCAACTACTGGAATATCCACTATGTTTTTTATCATTGTATATGTTCCGCCTCTGGAGACTATTACACTCGCACCACTTTTTACTACTTCTTTTGCTGCTGTCACTCCCTCGGCCAAATTTCCCACTACTACTTCAACATTGTCATACCCATTTGTTTTTATAATTTGTTTTGCCAAATCTGCCAGATTTTTAAATGGAGCTATAAATACTATATCCTTCATTGTTATCACCTTTTAATATATTATTACACAAAAGTATACCATATATTTAAATTTGCTACTTAAACACTTAATATAAGTATATCAATATATAGAAAATCATATTTTACAATTAGGAGACAATTAAAGGATGAATTTAACACATACATAGTCCATAATAGAAATTGTAGTAAATATTACATGCATGGAGTAAATTACTATTTAAAAAATCATTATAATTAAATGCTCATTGTATACTTAAAAATATAAGAAAGGACGGTAAAAAATGAATAAAAAAAGATTGCTGACTGTAACTCTAGCTTCGGTATTGATAGTAGCAAGTACAGCAGCAGTTGCTTTTGCAAGCCAATATTCTGCCAGTTCTACTAAAAATGTTGTGAAGTTGGCAGGTGATAAAGAGAATTCAACTCCAAAAGCTGCTGCTTCAAAGACTGTAACTTTAAACACTGATACTGGAGAAATTATTTTGACAGATACAGATCAAGCTGAACTTACCGATGAATTGAAAAAGATGGAAAATGAAACTATAAGGAGTAAGCCAGAAGCTGTTCAAGATCTAAAGGATTTAATCAATGATATTAAAAGTGGTAAAATTAAATTATTAGATATAAGTGATGAGCAGGCTGTTAAAACTGCCAAAAATGCAATAAAATATTACACTGGACTGGATGTAAAAGAAGTGATTCGTAGGGATGGCTTAAGACCATATATCACCAGATACAATAGTCCCTATGCCTGGGGGCCGGATATATTAGTGTCTTTTGATGGTGAGGGCAACACCAAAGATAATATTTCTGCTTCAATATCAGCTGTTGATGGAAAAGTCTACAATGTTACAGCAATAATTGGCCGTTATCCAAAAGTCAATATTGATAATGATAAAGTTAATGAATCTGCTGCTTCGTTTCTAAAGGATAAAGGTTTTGGTGCTAATTTTAAAAGTATAGCTGTTGATAATGAAAAAGCTTCAAGAGGTATTGTGGGAGCAAAGGCATTATATGAGGATGGAACTGAAATATTGATGGAGTTTAATGCATCAAATAACTCTGTTATTAACTTTACTCATTACAATTTAAAGACAATGAAGTTCGCTAAGTAATTATTAAAAGCTATAATAGGCAAAATAACTTTATATATAAACAGGATTCAGGCATCAGATGGGACTTTTTTATATTCTATCTGATGCTTGAAAATTGTTATCCAGGGTTCGGGAGGGTTTTAAATGATAAAAATATTGATTGTAGAAGATGAAGTCCCAATATCAAATCTCATTAAACTAAATTTGGCATTGGCAAATTATGAGTGTAAACAATGTTATGATGGACAGGAGGCTTTAAATATATTGAAAAATGAAAACTTTGATTTAATACTTCTAGATGTAATGCTTCCTAAAATTGATGGTTTTACGCTTTATAAAAAAATAAAACCATTGGGATTACCGGTGATTTTTTTAACTGCAAGAACTTCTGTTGGTGATAGGGTAAGCGGACTCAAAATGGGGGCGGATGACTACATAATAAAGCCCTTTGAAGGTATTGAATTGATTGCAAGAATTGAAAATGTATTAAGACATTACAATAAAAATTGTAAAATACTCAAATACAGGAATTTAGAAATAAATTTAGAAGAAAGGACAGTAAAAGAAAATGGAAAATTGATAGATCTCACATTAAAGGAATTTGAACTTTTAGCATTTTTAATGCAAAACAAAAATAAAGTTCTTACAAGAGAACGCCTGATAGAAAAGGTATGGGGATATGATTATATTGGAGAAACTAGAACTATAGACAACCATATTCAAAAATTAAGAAAAAAATTGGCCATGAGAGATAGCATAAAAACCGTATTTGGTTTGGGATATAGAATGGAGGAATAGATGAAGCTCTGGGAAAAAATATTCATAAGTACTTTACTCGTTTTTCAGGTATTCTTTATTTCTTCAAGTATTTTTTTGATTAATAGAAGTTTTAATTCGAATTTGGACAATGAAATCAATTCTGGAATAAGTGAACAAAACAGACTTTGCATTTCCCTGGCAGCAGATGTGTATCTAGCTAAAATGCATCAATATCCAGACAATATCCAGAAAAAGTTTAGTAAAGAGGATACAGACTCCATTGTAAGCACTTATATAAGCTATTTTAAAGAAGGAAAAATATTTATAAATGTAACAGACAAAAATGGAAATGAAATCATCACTAATTTTAAAGTAAATGCAGACAAAACAAAAAAGCAATTACATGCTCCCTTAAATAAAGTTTCTTATGTAATAAAAGATGTGAAGGGTAAATCCTATTTATTTATAGATAAGAAAATTAATTTGAATGACAATGATTATAACATTTCTTACATAAAGGAAGTATCTTATATATATGAAAATGAAAAATTCATGTTTAACCTTTTAATGAAGTTAAATGTGTTCTTATGTATAACTCTAGCAGCAGTCATGATAGTATTAAGTAAAATTATTACAAGACCTATAAATGGATTAATAAAATCCACCAGAAAAATATCTGAAGGAAATTTTAGTGAACGGGTGGAAATAGATACGGATGATGAAATTGGCCTGCTGGCCGAAAATTTTAACAATATGGCTGATGTCATAGAAGATAAAATAAAAGCTTTAAAAAATGTGTCACAGGATAAGCAGAGGTTTATTGATAATTTGGCACATGAACTGAGAACTCCACTGACTTCCATTATAGGTTATGCAGATTTTTTACGAACTAACAAGTGTGATGAAGAAACTTCCATACAATCTTTAAATTACATATACAGTGAAGGTAAAAGACTGGAGAGCTTATCTTCTAAATTGATGGATTTAATAATTCTCAAAAAAGAAAATTTGGATATAAAAAAGGTAAATGTAAAAGAACTTTTATATGAAATACGCAGTCGATTAACTCCCAAATTAAAGGAAAGCACTATAGACTTAAAAATTGTTTCAGGAGATTTTTATATGTCAATTGATAAAGAGCTTATGATAATACTAATAAGCAATCTTGTTGACAATTCAATAAAGGCTTCTAAAAGTGGTGATGAGATTCATTTAAAGGCATATATGGATGAAGACCCTATTATTGAGGTTGAGGATATGGGGGTTGGAATTTCTAAAGCTGACATGGAAAAGATATTTGAGCCTTTTTATATGGTTGATAAATCAAGGGATAGGCGTAATAATGGGGCTGGTTTAGGACTTGCATTGTGTTCAAAAATCGCTGAAATTCACGATGCCAAAATTCATGTGGAAAGTGAGCTGGGTAAAGGCACTAAAATAAAGCTTCGTTTTGTAAATAACCGTGACTTATCAGGCATAAAATTCGGTCATAATATTATCTAATGTATATTCAAATCAGCTTTTCAGGAATAAATCCGGAGGAAATCCTCTTTACAAGTATATAATCAAGTGCCAGCAGAGCTCCGCCTCCTACAAGCATCACAGCTTTGCTGAGCAAAAGTACCCCTGTCATCTGGCCCACCAGTAAAAGAATTACTGGAATGAGAAGAAAGCCGCTTACCTGCTGTGCTTCCTGGAAGGTTTCCGATTTTGCAGATACCATCACAGTAAATGTAAGCGATAGTAAATTAACTGCAGGTGAAATCCAAAATATGATTATAAGCCATTTTATATCCGGGAAAATAAGTTTTCCAAAATAGATGAAACCCCCGATATTAAATATTATGCCAAAGATTATAAATGAAATAAAGGTAATTATGTAAGATGGCACAAAGACACCTAAAATCTTGGCTCTGAGCAGCTGTTCCATGGATATTGGCGTATAAAGCAGAGATTCCATGGTCTTGTGTTCCTTTTCTCCCACAAAACTGCTGGCTCCGATAACTCCTGAACACATTATTGGAATTATAAGAAAATATGACGGAAACATAAAGTTCAGCGATACTTTTATTAAAAGCTGGGCAGGAGCATATGCACTATATTCTGAAGGCAGCTTTTTTAAAAGAGGAGCCATTTTTGTAAAGGTACTTGAATCACTTTCAATAAAATTCGCACCGATAAGTATTGCCAGAGGTATGATTACAATCAAAACAATTGGCACAATAGTCATGGGAAGAATAACCCGCTTTGAACTTGTTATTTCATTTATATCTTTATATATCAACGCTTTTTCACTTTTATTAATCATTTTTCAAGTCACCTCAAACTTATAGTGTTATATCATTGGATATACCCTTGATATATTTAAAGTACAGCTGCTCCAGGGACCATTTCTGCTGTATTGCCTCATAGATTTCCCCGCCGCCTGCCAGTATATTCTGTATTAGAGTATTAGCATCTTTGTCCCCTGAAATAGACTTGCTGTATGTGCCATTGCCTTCATAAATGAATCCAAATTTTTTCAAAATATTCTTTCCTCTTATCTTCAATTGAAGAGCTGCATTTTTCCTTGAGGCAAGCTCATCAAAGGTACCCAATCCAAGGACATATCCATTATTTATAAAGCCGTATAGCGTACAAATATCCTCAGCATATTTTAACTGATGTGTGCAGAGAAATATTGTAACCTGGTTTTCCTCAGCAAGTTCTTTTATAAGCCTTGTAACATTCAGTGCATTTTCCGGGTCCAAACCGGAAGTAGGTTCGTCAAGAAATAAAATCTGAGGATTGTGAACTAATGCTACAGCCAGTGAAACCCTCTTTCTCATTCCCGTACTGAAAGATTTCACCTTCTTGTCTCTTACATCCCACAGCTCCAATCTTTTTAATATAAAGTCCACCCGTTCATCAAGCAGTTTTTCTTCCATCTCATGCATTTTTCCAAAGAATATCAGGTTTTGCCTGGCAGTAAGATTTTCATAACAAGAAGCGCTTTCGGTCATAACTCCACACAATCTATGAATCTCAATATTATTTTCCCCCACAGGTATTCCAAAAATTTCAGCATGCCCAGATGTGGCTGAAAGAACCCCGTTTAAAATTCTGACTGCAGTGGTTTTTCCCGATCCATTGGGCCCGAGAAAACCGAATATCTCACCTTTTGGTATGCTCAGACTTACATTGTTCAAAGCATTGACCTTCCCATCATAGGACTTTTTAAGATTTTCTATATTTATGGCATTCATCTGTCTCACCTAATTTCCCTTTCAATTTTTCAACAAGCAAATTGTATCGTTTATCTCCTCTTAAGGATGCAAATGCAGGATTTTCCGCAACTGTATTAATAAAATTTTTCTTGATTGTTATCTCATCTAAGGGAGTATTTGTTCCGATACAATTATTGTCCTCAAACCATTCAGCTACCTGATTAAAATATTCATTTCCTTTAAAGATAAGTGGAAATTGAATTTTGCAGACAGTATCCACATATCGCTCTAAAGCATCTATGGCCTTTTCTTTTTTCTGCTCCATCAAATATCCCTGTGCAGCAGCGATATGAATCCCAAAAACATCATTTGTCAAAATGTCCTTAAGCTGAAAGGAATCGATAATTTGAAGGCCCTGGGAATAGATCTTCTCAAATAGAACTGGTTCCTCTATGTTCAGGGAAAGATAATTGTTTAAAAGTGTCAATGTGTTTATTACCTTGTTGTAAAGCAGTATCTGATTCACGATCTTTGCCTGGTCAGCTTTTCCCTTCATCCTATATGCATTGATCAGTATGGAATCATCCCCGCTGTAGGGAGCTAATTTATTGTCCAGCAGGCGAATAACTTCTTCACTGTTTCCCAATGCCATTTCTGCAAATGCTTCCTTGGTATTTGCATCTTTTATGTCAGAAATATTCTCTGATTCCTCTTTTATTCTTTTACACAGAAGTATACACTGCTGAAAAACTTCTCTTTTCATCACTTCAGTTTTTGCCATTATGGAATAATTTAATAATAACTGAATCATGGAAAGCAAAAAAGGAAAACAGGAATAGTACTTTTTTATTAATGTGTTACACTGTGTCCTTACTTCATCAAAAGACCTCACGGCAAATTCATGTGAAAGACCAATGTAGATTTTTTTAATCTCTTCCTTTGTAAGCTGTGGAGAATATCCCAGCAATTCATCCACTGAAATGTTAAAATAGGCTGCAAGCTCAGGAAGAAGCAAAACATCAGGATAGCATGATCCTGATTCCCACTTGGAAACAGATGCTTTGGAAACTCCAATATAATCTGCCAGCTGTTCCTGTGTTATTCCCCTCTTTTTTCTCATATGAACAATACATTTACCTATATTCAACACTTTCATATCTATCACCTCTAATAATATTTTATATGTTAATCTGTTTCCCGTAAATGGATTTGTAGTTGATTTTAGTAGAAAAAATCAACCTGGAGGAAACCTGATTTTATATATGATGAAGTATCAGAATTGCATTCTGATTTTGGCAGATCTAGTATTGATCTTGTAGTGCTTATAAACTTTTTAGCAATCCATTTATACCTTTTCAAGCTGTATTTTAACGATAGAGTCTATTTCATTTCTGGAGTTGCTTTCATAATACTCCTTAAGCTTTTCAGGTCTTGGTTAATGATAGCTATGGGTCAGTTGCCATGACAAAATTTAGAAATAAATGAGTAAGTTTTATTTATTTATAAAATAAAGTATTTTTATTATCCAATAAATACAATAT
>NZ_FXYI02000032.1:0-25899 GCF_900184915.1 Clostridium sp. HV4-5-A1G
TTATCATATAATATATGTTATTTATATACCAATATAATATAGCTTTTAACATATATTTGTCAATATTCAATTCAAACAACTACAGTCTATGATTTATAATTTTCATATAAACCACTCTAATATACTAAAATTGGTCCTTAAACCTTCATTGTTTTAACAACTTAGCCATAGTTTCTCTATATACTTCCTGTATACCCACTTTATTTTTCAGCGCAAGTTTTTTACAATCCTCATACTCAATTTTACTCTTTATCTTCTTTCCTTTATAATAGGCATTTTTTACATTGACCTCTCCATATTTGGTAATTACTTTTGTAAAATCCCTATTCAAAATATTTCTTTGCATTTTATACTTTCTAAAACCTATAGTTGTGGTTTGTGTCAGAATAATTTCTCTCATTTTTTCCTCTATTTCAGATTTATATAACACAGTA
Organism: Clostridium sp. HV4-5-A1G; assembly: GCF_900184915.1. Lineage (NCBI taxonomy): Bacteria > Bacillati > Bacillota > Clostridia > Eubacteriales > Clostridiaceae > Clostridium > Clostridium sp. HV4-5-A1G. The sequence goes on from NZ_FXYI02000032.1 coordinate 435, forward strand.
AGCTTTACTGCAGGTCTCTCTTTTTTCATGATTATAGGCGTCAAATATACATCTGACGCCCCATTTTCCAGTAAAGCATCCATTGTACATTGATACATTTCGGGGTTCATATCATCTATATTGCACTCTATAACCTGTATATCCTCTACCTTATAATCTTTATTATTAAAATCATGTTCACCTAGTTTTTCCCTATTAATTGATATATATTCAATTTTATGATTTTTATTCTCACTGAAATTTTTCCGTTTACCATCGTTTTCTGCAGGAATAGTTTCTCCTAAAAAGACCCTCAGTACATCTGGAATGCCATCATTATCTCTATTGCCTATGCCATAGCCTATTTTAGCTATTTTAAAATTTTTATTCTCTGTATATTTTGAAGAAAAATAAGATAATATTGCTGCACCTGTCGGAGTAGTAGCCTCAAATGGTACTTCAGATTTAATGGGAATATCCTTTAATATTTCCGCTGTGGCAGGTGCCGGTACCGGAAATACACCATGGGCGCATTTTACAAATCCCCTGCCAACTTCCACTTTAGAGGCTTCCACTTTATCCACTTTTAAATAATCAAAACATACGGCAGCCCCTACAATATCAACTATAGAGTCCACCGCCCCTACTTCATGAAAATGTATTTCATTTAAGGGTTTATTGTGTACTTTGGCTTCAGCCTCTGCTACCTTTTTAAAAATTTCCACACTTATATTTTTAACTCTTACGTTTAAATCACTGTAATTTATTATATCTTCTATATCATTTAAATTTCTATGATGATGGGAAGCATGGTCATGTTCTTTTTTCAGAATTACATCCACCTTAGTTCCTGATATGCCATTTTTTATATCCCTATGTGTATTAATTTCGTATCCTTTAACTTTTAATTTGGATAACTCTGTTGTTAAATATTCCACATCCACTCCTAGATCTATTAGTGCTCCCAAATTCATATCTCCACTTATTCCAGAAAAACAGTCATAATAAAGTATCTTCATAATTTTTAATCTCCTATAATCATTTGTCTAATAATGTGATAATATAATTTTACCATAAATATGAATATTTTGCATAGTTGAAACGCTCTTATCAAAAATGTGAAATTTTCACATTTAATTTGACAAAACAATCACCTAGTATATAATTTATTATATATCTCTCGTATAACATAAAAGGGGTTGTATTATTATTGAAAAAATTACAGCGGAATTTCTATAATAAAGACACTCTGTCTGTGGCAAAAAATCTTCTTGGCAAAATATTGGTTCACACTATCAATGGCAAAAGGCTATCCGGAAGAATAGTTGAGACAGAAGCTTACAAAGGTATTACAGATAAAGCCGCTCATTCCTACGGTGGAAGGCGGACCAAAAGAACTGAAGTCATGTACGGTCCCTGCGGTTTTTCATACGTGTACATGATATATGGAATGTATTATTGTTTCAATATAGTAACTGAAAAAAAAGACATACCTGAGGCAGTATTAATACGAGCCGTTGAACCTCTGGAAAATTTAAATGAAATATCTCTAAACAGATATAATAGATTATTTTCTTCTTTAAATAAGACCCAAATAAAAAATTTGACCAACGGCCCCGGCAAATTATGTAAGGGACTAGCCATAGGTAAAACTGAAAATAAGCTGGATCTTTACGGCAATACTTTATATATTGCAGAAGATAATTTCAGCAATTTTAATATAAAAAATGCTAAACGTATAGGTATCAGTTATGCTCAGGAGGCAGTAGATTATCCCTGGAGATTTTATATAGAGAATAATATCTATGTATCTGTCAAATAAATTTATGAAAGCGATTTTTATAACATGAATTACGTCTATATTTTAAAGTGTAGGGATGGCACTTTTTATACAGGATATACTAATAATTTAAAAAAAAGACTAAAAGCTCATAACAGTAAAAAAGGGGCCAAGTATACTAAGGGCAGGACTCCTGTAAAGTTAGTTTATTTTGAAGAATTTATCCTAAAAAAAGAGGCCTTACATAGAGAATATTCAATAAAAAAAATGAAACGTGAGGAAAAATTAAAATTGATCAAATCATTGAACTTAGAAGATAGATTTACGCAAAATATTTCCACCTTTTAATAATAAAATAAAGGATTTAGTATTAGAAAATCAGTCGATTTTAATACTAAACCCCTTTTGTCAATAAAGATCTACAATTAACTTTACGTTTAATATTTACAGATATTTCTGGAAATTGCTTTTATTTTTCAAAATGTCCACTAAATATTTTAATTCCTGATCTTTATTTTTATCCATAATTAAAAGTACATCTTTGCAATTTATCACAATTAAATCCTTTACTCCAAACATTACTATAAGTTTGTCATTTCCAAATACGGTACAGTTTTCGCTGGACTGCAGTACCGCATTTCCCTTTACATTATTTCCATCAAAATTTTTAAAAAGCCTTCCCAAAGCAGTAAAAGTTCCTATATCATCCCAAAAGAACTCACATTTAATTACATATGCCTTTCTGGTTTTTTGCATTATTCCAAAATCAACAGATATTCCATCTATAATTTCATATTGCTCCTTTACAGTTTCCTCCTCCCATTTCGTATTCAAGCTTTGATACATAGATAACATACATTTATACATCTTAGGAAGATACTTCTGCATTTCTCTTAAAAAAACATCTGCCCTCCACACAAATATTCCACTATTCCAAAGATATGTGCCTTTTAATATCAAATCTTTAGTTACTTCTATATTGGGTTTTTCCAAAAATCTCTCAACTTTAAAAGTGGCAGTTCCTAAATTAACCTTTTCCCCCATTTCTATATAACCATATCCAGTCTCAGGTCTGGTAGGTTTAATTCCCATGGTAACAAGGCCCCTTTTCTTTTCCGCAATCTGTACAGCCTGAGAAACAGTATCTAAAAACAACTTTTTATTTTCTATATAATGATCCGAAGGTAAAATTATCATAGTAGCGTCAGGATCTCTTTTTAATAGTTTCACCGCCGAAAAGCCAATACAAGTGGCAGTTTCCTTATTTTCAGGTTCTGCAAATATATTTTCTTTGTCTATATCTAAAAGCTCTTCTTGGACCTTATCTATATATTCTTCATTTGTAACTACATATATATTTTTTTTATCCACCAGAGGTATAATTCTATCTATGGTATTTTGTAAAAAACTCTTATCATTTACAATTTTTAAAAATTGTTTTGGATTTTTAGCCCTAGATAATGGAAATAGCCTTGTTCCTTTGCCTCCTGCAAGAATTAGCGCATATAACAATAACTTCACTCCAAATATAATGCTTACTATGTTTTATAATATGTGTAAGTCATTCTAAGTGTGAAACAGAATAATTTCACATTTTAAACTGGCTGAATTTTGCTTCTATTCTTACCTTTTGCTGATTTAAACATAATTACAGAAGTATATACTATAATCCCTATAACTACCCATTTTAATATGGAAAGCGGAAGTGATTTAACTACATAAGCAGCTATCAATACACCAATTGATCCAAATATCATAACAGGAAGAGGCGTTCTGGCATCATAAGCTCCCTCTTTTACAAATTTTACAGAGGCTGCCGCTTCTAAAAAAGCACAGGAACCCATCATTACTGGAAATGCTACTTTAGGGCTCATACCAAGAGTAAATACTAGAGCCATGCAGGGTGCGTAAATTCCTATACCAAGAGTCATAAATGCTCCAAATATAAAATTTCCAATTAAGCCTATGATCAACCTTACACCTGTTAAGCCAGTTGAAGCTCCTCCCGATGGCATTAAATTTATTTGTCCAGCAAACATTATAAAAGCCACTACTAAAAGCGCAGAACCCATACCTATTTCTATTTTTCTCTCATCCAATTTAGCTACAAATCCAGCTCCAAGTACGGCTCCAAGAGTAGCCGCTACAATCATAGATATCAGAGTAAAAGGTTCCACTTTGATCACATTTATAAATACCATAGCTTCCACTATTACAGGTATTGCACAGGAAACATTTAACGTACCGGGTATAGTTCTATCCTCAGTTAATTTAAAATTTTTTAATATGGCTGTGAAGATGGCAAAGCTGCCTATTCCCAAAGTGTCAAAAAAATTAACTATAAAGCCACTCACAGCAAAAGTCAAAAATTTTCTATTATCAATAGATTTGTTTTTTATCCTATCTATATAGTCTTTAATAAACACTGCTAAAAAATATAATGCTGAAATAATAAGTAATATCATTAAAATTTTAATCACTCACATCATTCCTTCCTATAATTGATTATTCGTTTACATAGTTAATAACTTAACATTGTTTTGCATAAATTTATTATTTAACTTGCAGTGTATTGAAAGGCCTCGTATCCCACTCACATGGGAACGAGGTCTTATATAATATCAATTCCAATTTTTACACATATGAGAATATTCTATAAATATCAGTGTGAGATTTCATGATAGCTCTATTATTTTATTAATTCTATAGCTATAAATTTTATGCTTCTACAGTCTTTTGCTTGTGCTTTGATGCGGATCTAAACATAGCTACAGATGTATAAACTAAAACAGCAATTACAACCCATTTCAAAATATTCAAAGGTAGTGACTTAACTATATATGCCGCTATCAGTACACCTATAATGCCAAATATAGTTATAGCCATAGAGGCCTTTCGGTCATAAGAATCTTCTTTTATAAATTTAGCTGAAGCAGCCGGCATCAAAAATGCACAGGAGCCCATCATTATAGGGAAAGCTACCTTAGGGCTCATTCCAAGTGCAAACACCAATGCCATACAAGGTGCATAAAGTCCTATGCCAAGTGTCATAAGAGCTCCCAATATGAAATTAGCTATTACAGCAACTACAAGTTTTGCCCCTGTAAGTCCTATTTCAGTTCCACCTACGGGCATAAGATTTAACTGACCTGCCAGCATTACAAATGCCACTACAATCAATGCAGCACCCATCCCCAATTCTACCTTTCTCTCGTCCAGTTTGGAAACTATTCCTGCACCTATTACCGCACCCACAGTTGCCGAAATCAACATGGCAAACAGTGTTACAGGCTCTACTTTTATAACTGTTATAAATATAAGTGCTTCAACAATTACAGGAATAGTACAAGATACATTCAAAGTACCGGGTAAAGTTCTATCTTTCGTAAGGTTGAAAAACTTTAACAATGCTGTGCTGGTTGCAAAACTGCCTATTCCAAGAGTATCAAAAAAATTTGCTATAAATCCAACTCCACCTAGTGCAAAGAAATTTGCTTTTTCTAATTTTTTTTCTTTAACGGCTTTTGCATAATCTTTAAAGAATAAAAATGCAAAGTACAATACCAAAATAAGCAGGATACCAAAAATTATTTTTACCACTAAAAGACCCCCTTTATTTTTTTCTTATAATTATAAATATTTTGCAAAAATCAATACAGTACTAAATTTATATATTTTTTAATTTATTTAAGGATGAACCCATATTTAACTGGATCATCAGGATCTATAAAGAACTGATTATGTCCTGTTATATAAGCAGAACCAGTTATCTGAGGAATAACTGCATCATAGTCTCCAACTTTAGTTGTCCCAAGTATTTTTCCTTTAAATTTTGTATTTATTATACTTTCATATACAAAGTCTTCATTTATATTAAGCTCTCCTCTTGCATAGAGAGTAGCCATTTTAGCACTAGTACCTGTCCCACAAGGTGATCTATCTAATTGTCCCTGTCCAAATATAACTGCATTTTGATAAGTAGCATCCTCACTTTTTGCGGGTCCCCATATTTCACATAAATCCACAGTTTTTATATGGGAAAGGGTAGGGTGTTGTATCTCTACTTGCTGATTTACTGACTTTATTATTTTCATTCCTACTTCTATTAATTTTTGTGCATTTTTAGGTTCTATTTCTATTCCCAAATTTTTAGCTTTAACTATGGCAAAGAAACTTCCTCCAAAAGATATATCCATCACAACTTTTCCCACGTCAGGCACTTCTACTTCTACATCCTTTTTATATAAAAATGCTGGTACATTGGTTATAGAAACTTCCTTTGCACTTCCGTTCTTTACTTTTACAGATGCTTGTATAAGCCCTGCAGGAGCCTCTAAAGTAAGTTTTGTAACCGGCTCGACAGCTTTTACAATACCAGTCTCCACTGCTACTGTAGATGCACCTATGGAGCCATGCCCACACATGTTCAAGTATCCGCCGCCATCCATAAATATTATTCCTATATCAGCCTTGTCTGTAGTTGGCTGTGTCAATATGGATCCAAACATATCATTGTGCCCTCTCGGTTCAAGCATTATAGCTGTCCTCAAATAGTCCATATGCTCTTCAAGATAAGCTTTTTTTTCTGGCATTGTATTGCCAGGAATATTCGGAACTCCCCCTACAACTACCCTTGTAGGCTCTCCCATTGTATGTGAGTCAATTGCAAATATAGTCCTTTCAATGTTCATGATTAATCCTCCTTATTTCTCATTTTTAATTTTAAAAAAGCTAATGCCTTTTTAGCATCCAATTCCGTCACATTGTTTTCTCCAACCACTTCAGTTTCGATACCCTCTTGCGACTTATTAAAATCTACTATGGTGTCCATATACTCATTAGTAACTACAAACTGCGCTTGAGTTCCCACAAAGCTCATCCCCACTATGGGTATATTTCTTTTGCCTATTTCTTCTATAGCTGTGGCAAAGTCTATGTTGCTGTTTCCCCATCCATCTATAGATACTATAGCCCCATCAGCCCTCATGGCTTCCACCCAGGCTGCTATTCTCTGGGCTACAAAAACCTTATCCTGGTTTTCCTGAGGCGTTCCTGCAACAATGACTCCCAGAAGATCTACATCATCGTCATTTGATACCACATCTAAAAGCGGATCTCTAAAATGATGTAACGTAGTCTCTTTTGTAGATGGTCCAATTCCCACTTTTATCACCTCTAATTCATAGCTCTCAATGCGCCATCCCTATACTCATTAGGGCTTAGTATTATAGGTATATTTCCCATATCTATTACAGATCTACATCCTATGAACCCACCTGGACTTTTAGCAAAAACCCCTGTATCATACATGGCTCCTTGTCCCGCCACCTGCTTTATTATAACAACTTTCTTTTTACCATATCTTATTCTATCAAAATACTCATATTTTTCACTACATTTTTCACCATGTACTTTTTTTAAATGTTCTCTTATTTCCTGAATTATCTTATCACAAACTTCATGAGCTGCCATAGGTCCCGGTCGGCTGCTTCCTTTCCCAGACTTTAATGTGACATTTACATTGATAATAGTATCATTCTTATCAGGTGTTCCAGCTTTTCCAAATACTACCTGTTCCTCAAGTATTCCTTCAGAAGAACCAAATTCAGCAACTTGGACTCCATCTTCATCTACGCCTGTCAGCATAACGTATACACCTGTTAAAACATGTGTTATTCCTTCACCAATTCTACCCAGCACCTTAACAGCTATAGGTGAAAAATCCATTATGGAATTTACAAAAATGTCATGTCTATTAGGTTCAATTATATTTAGATCTACTTTCTCAATAAGATCTTCATTTATATCTATATTATCCGCTATATCCTTTTTGATATATAAATTTTTACCCTCTATGGATGTATTATCTGCAAATTCCACCTTATCTATAGAAAAAGTTTTTATAACAAGTCTTCTCATTTTTCTCTCTTTATCCATATATCTCACCCTATTTTAAATTGTCTTATAGCAATTACAAACTTTTCAGTCTGTAATTGCCATAAATAAAACATTTCATTTAGCAAGAATTCTTAAATCGAGCACCATTTTATAAGCATCAAACTTTTGCTACATATTCATAAGGAAGTGGTACTATTGTGCCTGGAGTAGTTATCTTAGTAAGCTGTGTAAGTGCGTCCTTTACTATTCCAGTCTGCATCTCTATATTATGGGGTTCACCTGCGTTGGCACCCATAGGAACTCTTGGAGCAACTGCTCTTGGAGTACCTGTCTGCTTAACTACAGGAGGTAATGCTGCTATAATTATAGTAGGAATACCTATCTGTTCTATTGCTCTCTGCACCAATACTGCAGAGCGGTGGCAGGTTCCTCATCCAGCAGTCATTATAACTGCATCTACATCTTCATCTTTCAATATTTTAGCTATAGTTGGGCCAGTTTCCTCCCTGAATTTCTGTTGGTTTCCACCGCCGCCCATGAATCCTATATGAGTTGGTGCTACTGAACCAATGAAACCTGCTTTTGCCAATTCTCTCAATCTATCCAATGGAAACATACAGTTCACATCTTTGTTTACATCTCCATTATCATATCCTCCATGAGAAACCATAAGATCATCAGTATTAGTATCACCAGGGACTCTCCTAAATGTAAAATCTCCTGCCAAATTAAATCTTTTGTCTGTCTTTAAATGTACTCCTGCTGCAGAAGCAATGGCAATTTTCATATCTTTAAGTTCTTTTGTCACCGGAGCCCATACTGGAGGAGGAGTTATGGGCACATATATTTCTGATTGCAACCCTTTAACAACCGTTAAATCCATTATAGATTACCTTCCTTTCCGTTCTTTTTATCAATATTACTTATATATTTCTCATTAGCCTTTAATGAAAGTACTTCTGGGAAACTCATTTTAAATCCAACTTCCTGCCCTAATTTTAATGGGTAGTCCGTTATCAACATCCTGAGAGGTATTTTCAAATATCCTAGTCTTCCCTTCAAATCTATTCCAACGGCACCATCTTCGACCTGAACAATTATTCCCTGCATTTCAATGATCTTGTCACCGTATTTTAATTTCATCTAATTTACCCTCTTATATTAAGAATATTTCTCTTTCCTCTTCTTACTCATTGGAAGTGACTGTTCATTTTTAGCTCTTTCTATTTTTTCACCAGCAGTTTCTTCTACAAGATCCAGGTTATTTTCAAGCACGTTTCTATTGTATTTTCTTTCTGCCTTCTTAACATCTTCTCCTGCCATAGCTGCCTTAAGCATAGCAACACCTCTTACAGCATCTTCCGGACAAAGTGTATTACAGCCAAGTACTTCATTTTCTATTCCTGCTTCAGACTTATTATTGTCTATCATATACTTCATATACTTGTTCCCAACGACCAAAGCTCCCTGAACTGCACAGAATGAGAAAGCTACACAAGGTATTCCTCTCATACCTATCTGTTCCACATGGCTGGCAAAGTCAATGTGATTGTTTCCAAATCCTTCTGTCGTGACAAAAGCTCCATCTACGTCAAGTGCCTCTACAATCATTCCCATTCTCTCTGATACATAGAATTTCTCAGTATTTATCTGAGGGCTTCCCACAAATAATACTCCACAGAGATCCAGCTCTTCATCATTTAAAACTTGATGTACTAAAGGCTCTCTCCAATAATGCCTGGAGCACTCCTTAGATGCAGGTCCTATGCAGGTCAGTGCATGAATTCCTCCATCAGCTACCTCAAGAGGTGATAACATTACAGGAACATTTCCCAAATCTACATTTGGTTTTCCTCCAAGGAATCCAACGGGCTCTACAGGTAATATTAAATTATCATGCATTGCACCCTGGCCCATTATCTCTTTTACTATTATAACCTTTTTCTTACCAGGTCTTCTGACATGCTTAAACTCTTCTACATTTACCACCAAAGATTCATCATCGACCTTTTTAAGTGCCTCTCTTATTTCTTGCGTCAATACATCTGTAGCTTTATGAGCAGCTAAAGGTCCTCTTCTCTCCATGTTTGTCTTGGCTTGAATAGTCATCTGAGTTTTGATAAATATTTCTCCTTTGTCTGGACAGCTTGGTCTTCCCCATTGAATGTTTTCATCCAAATATCCTTCTGAAGAACCAAATTCTCCAATCTGAACTCCATTCTCATCAGTACCTGTGAGCATCATCACAACGCCATCCAATACTCTAGTTACCCCAGTGCCCAGCTTTGAGTCTCCCTCTTTTGTGGCAATTGGCTGTACATCCATTATGGTCTCACTGTAAGTGTGATATTTGTCGGGTGTTATTATGTCAATCTTCATATCCTTAACCAGTTGGCTCTCATCTACAGCATCCTTGCAAACAGCTTCTCTTATATAAAGAGTTGTTCCCTCTATTTTTGTCTCTGGTCCAAATTCTACTTTGTCGATCTTATAATGTTTTCTCGTAAGTGTTCTCATTACTTTTTCTTCTTCTGGAGCTTCTTTTCCACTCTTGCTTTCCACTACACCATTAACACCAGATATAGATTTTACTGCCGGTACTGTAACCCCATTTGCAGAAGATACTGCACCTAATCCTCCCAGTGGCAGCTCTATATTAATTCCCTTGCCTTCGGCAATTTTAATTTTAAGAACTCCGCTAGAAACACTGCTCGATTTACCAGCCCTTTCTTTTTTAACATAGCCTTCTAGAATATCTCCAGTTACAACCGTTAGAGCTGATGCATCAACTTTAAGTTTTTTTCCAATGACTTCTTCTCTTGAAAGCACATTTTCATCCAATTTAATTAATAGTGAATCTTCAAGTTTTTCAAAATTCATTGGATTTTCCAGATCAGCAGCTTCTATAGTATCTCCTGCTTTTTTGTTGTACTTTAGAACTGCCTTCTTCTCTCCTTCAGCATTCATTCATAATACCTCCTTATTCGTTTTTCAAGGTTCTTTGATCCTAAATTTTCTATTGAACTTTTTAAAACTTAATTTATATTTAAATCCTCTTTATACAGCTATTACCCTATATAAAAAGGAAGTTCAATATCTATTCCCCTGCCTTCTTCTATCTGTATTTTCAAAGTTCCACCAACTACTGAAACAGATGCATTTCCCTCATTTACCATGTTGTCTATTTGAGGGACTTTATCTTCTGTTGAATCCTCTTTAACTTCTTCTTTATCTTCCTTCTTACTTTCTGCAGTCTTAATTCCCTCCAAAATATCTGGAGTAAGTGGAGTTAGGGAATCTATGGTTTTAGTAAGCTTTGCCCCTATTACTTCCTTTACCTTAAGGCAATTATCAGGTATAGTCAGCAATCCTGAATCCACCATATCTGGAAATATATCTGGATCTTCCAGATTTTCAGCTGCGATAATGGTACCTTCTTCTGTTCTGCAGCATACAACAGCTACTTCATCCTTTACTTCTTCTGCATGTTCAGCACTCATTGACATATTGAATCATCCTCCTTGATTTTTATATTTTAAGATTCATGTTCCATTGGAAGCCTTCTTGTTAATGGATAGTTTACTGTTCTAAATACATGATCTGTATGATGATATACAGGCAATCCCATCTTAGGTGCACAGCACATTACCGTATTTGAACAATCGCTGCAGTTGGATATAAGAACCCTTTTCGCACCTTGTTTCTTTAAGTACATAATTGCCTGTGCCTGACCCGGACAATGCCCTGGAGTTTTACATTTGTTCGCACCTTTAATTTCCTCTACATTTTTACATTTAGTTACACCAACTACCTGGGAATTCATTTTGGAAGCCACATCTCTAAGTCTTGCTTCATTAGCTCCGCAAGCACATACCAAAAGTCCTATAGGGCCCTTGTACTCAGGAAAAGGTATGGTTACAATAGCTCCCCCTGAAGTTTTCGTCACTATTGCAGTGTCAATATCCTGTGAAGTCCCTGTATAGGGTCCTCCTATTATCAATTCACCGTATTCACCATCTATGCCGCCGCATTTTTCAATGAGACTTTTTATGCTTGTTCCTATAGGTACCTGAAAAAATACATTAGGTTCTATTCCTGATTTTAATTTTCCTATAACTGTTATATCTTTATCTATTACCGGCTTCCCATATTCTACCGCCATAGTTATGTTAAAAAGAGTCTCTGCATTCAGAACTACACAATCTGCATCTGCTGGAAGTTGAGTAGGTTCAAGCCATCTATCAAATATTGCATGAATAATAGCTCTTTCCTCTCCCATAGGATACATGTCAGGCAATTCCTTAATTTGTATGGAATTGTCATTTTTCAAACAATTTTTTAATACTTTTATAGCTTCTAAATGTTTAGACTTAATTGCTATATAGGCTTTTTTAGCACCAGTAGAACTCATAGCATATCTTATCCCTTTTATTATTTCCTCGGGTTTCTTTTCTATTCTCCCTATATTATGGTGAAGTACTGGCTCACACTCCACACAGTTGGCTATTATATATCCATTGGAAAGTTTAGTCTTTAATTTTATATGAGTTGGAAATCCTGCTCCTCCAGCACCTACAACTCCTGCTTCATAAACCGTATCAGCAATACTATCACATTTTTTAATTTTTACATATTCTTCTGACTGTTTGTCATCTGGTTTAATTACGATCGCCGAATCAGTTATTTTTACTACATTTCCTGAAACGCTGCTGTGTATTTTAGCTCCAAGACCTTTTGGTTCTGCTATACATTCTCCCCTTTTTATTCTCTGGCCTTCCTTTACAATAGGTGTATCAGGGCCTCCTACATGCATTTTAAGGGGAAAACTATAAAACTGTTCCATATTATCCCTCCTAAGTATTTAGGCTAATTCAACTGCCTACTAAATTTTAAAAGCATATTTTATGCCAATACGCTTTATTTTATACATACATGCTATAATGCTTACTAATGCTATATCTAGAAGCTATAAGTTTTTTTTATAGCTTCTATAAATATGAGTAAATGTATTATTTTTTGACACTTTTTGCAGTCGTAAATTCATTAATCTTTTATAAACCTTTACATGCCCCAATTATACTTTATTTTTTTAGTGTCAATAATTTAACACACTTGTTAAATTATTGACACTTCGATTGCCTACAAAAAAACACTCCAAATATTAGATTTCATCTAACATTTGGAGTGTACTTTAAAAAACGATAGATATTCACTTAAATTTACTTAATTTATAATAAAGAGTACTTCTTTTTATATTCAATATCTTTGCTGCCTTATTTTTATTCCCATGTACCATTTTCATCACTTTTTCTATGGTTTTTCTTTCTATATTCTCTGTTATTTTTTGTAGATCATATTTATTTTCATCATTATATTCATAATTTCTTATATTTTCATTTCTTATATATTCAGGTATAGATTTCACAGTTATTTTCCCATCGTTCGATAATACAACCATTCTCTGGATAACATTTTTTAGTTCTCTAATATTGCCATCCCATTTATAATCAGCTAAAATTTTATATATCTTCTCATCAATATAATTTATCTCTATACCTTCATCTTTCGATACCTGCCTAAAAAATAAATTAGATAAATCCCTTATATCCTCCCTTCTATCTTTCAAATCTGGTAATTTTATCTGCACCACAGCCAATCTATAAAACAAGTCCTCTCTAAATTTACCTTCCGATATCAATTCATTTAAGTTTTTATTTGTAGCGGATATTATTCTGGTATTGGTAATGATAGATTTTTCACTTCCCAGCCTGTATATAACTCCGTCTTGCAGTACCCTCAGCAGCTTTGCCTGCATTTCCATAGGCATATCACCAATTTCATCCAAAAATAGGGTGCCTTTATTGGCAAGTTCAAATTTGCCTATTTTACCCTTTTTTATAGCTCCCGTAAAAGCTCCCTCCACATATCCAAATAATTCACTTTCAAATAAATTTACAGGTATGGCACTGCAATTTATGGCTACAAAGCTTCCAGTTCTCTCACTGGCCTTATGTATTGCTTTTGCAAATACCTCTTTCCCTGTACCACTATTCCCTGTAATCAAAACACTGGTGGATGTAGGAGCCACTTTCTGGGCAATGGAAATTGCATCTATTATCTTTTTGTTTTTGCCTATTATAAATGAAAAATTATACTTGGAAGACAGCTCATTTTTATAGGCATCCTTAAAGAATTCTACCTTCTTTTTTTCATCTTCCAACTGTTTCGTTAAATTCACTTCATCTGTCATATCTCTGTCTGTTGATACCACAGCTATCAACTTTTTATCCGAATTATATATTGGAAAAGCACTCAGTACTACAAACTTGCCTTTAACTGGCTCGTGAAACACATTGTCAATTCTCTTTTCCGTATTCAATACTTTTAAAAGCATAGCATTTGGGAAAAAATCCCCTATATACCTATTCAATATATCCTTCAACTTAACACCATATACTCTCTCAGAAGCTTTATTCCAGTACTTTACTATTCCCTTTTCATTACACATGCATACGCCTTCATGTAAATTATCAAATACATAATTTTGGAGTTTAAAAAGCTCATCCATTTTTATATAAAATATGTCTCTAAAATTATTATTTGTAATAATCCCAATAATGTGATTGTTTTCTATGACAGGTAATCTTCCTATATTTTTTTTAATCATCAAATCCCTTGCATATCTAGCAGATGAATTACAATCTATAGTTGACACATCCTTAGAGGCATATTTAATTACAAAATCTTTAAATGATATTCCCATATTTCTGATCCTTATTGCGTCTTTCATAGTAAATATACCAATTAGTTTTTCATCATCATCCATTATTAAAACTTCATTTCTATAAGACTGCGTCATTTTATCAATAGCATTCTCTATAGTCTCATTACTGCATACCTTTACAAGCCCTTGCGTCATTATATCCCTAACTTTATAAACTAATTCAAAAATACTCATTAACTCACCTACCTATATTTTTAAATATACATATATAAAATATACCTGCATACTTATTTTATCATTAGTTGAGCATACATTTAAACTATTTCTTAAAATCAATTAGTCATAAATAAAAAATAGTCCTTTAAAAATTTCTCAAGAACTATTTTTTCTACTAAACAGATTCTGCTTATAATTATACTACTTTTAGGGCTTCCGTATCTGATGTCTGTAAACTATATCTTTCAATTCCCATGTTATTCAATTTATTCCACAGCTTTTCCATGGTTTTTTCAGGTTCATAATAGAATTCACCCCCCATTATCCTATAAAACACCCATCCTGCTCTTTCTAAATCCAGCTGTCTTTCTACTGCCTCCTTCCAATTATATTCTTCAGATGGAACATCGCCGTCACATATTACGGCAACCCTATTTCGCATACCTTCTACAATAAAATCCATATTGTATTTACCTATTTCTACTTTAGGAGTGACTTTATACCCTCTACTTTTTATAAGATTATAGACATCTTTTTGAAATTCAGTTTGAAATATATATTCTACATTTCCACTATTTTTATCATGTTTGTTATAGTTCAGACAGTAATTGAGAAGAGAATACCGTACACACTCCTCATTTAAATCTTTCAGATCTACAGAATGAAACAGCCACATTTGATTTCTAGCCCTACTTGCTGCCACATTAAACCTCTTAATATCATTTTCTTTTGTAAGAGGTGCAAATTTTACATTTTTAGAAATCACCATAGACAAGAACATTATGTCCCGTTCATCACCTTGAAAAGAATAAGCGTCTCCGCATATAAGTTTTCTCCTTATAATTTCTTTTACACCTATTTTATCCTTTAACATATTTTCAATAAGTCGTCCCTGTGCCTCACCAAGCAGTGATATAACACCCATAGACATATTTGAATATTTACTATCCCTGCAGCAGGCTGCAACTTTGTCTACCAAATATTCAGCTTCTTTAATATTTACCGGTTTACTGGAATCCCTAACTCCCTCCTCTACCTTAATTGTATTTATAACAGGATAAAATCTCTCATTGATTCTAGGATATCTTAAAGTCAACATTTCTCCGGAATAAACCAAATTATTGCTGAAGTTTATTATTTCAGGTACACATCTAAAATGTTCTTTCAGCATAAGTCTAGCTGGGAATACTCTCAGTGCCGTATCATAAAGACTTGTCTGTAAATCAAACCACTGTCTTTGAGGTATTTCTTTTAAATATTTATTTATTAAATTGTACATAGTCCTCTGATCAACACCCACAACTTCTGGACTTATCTGATTATCATCTCCTACTATAACTGCCCTTTTGGCTCTCATTAGCGCACACAATGAAAACAAATCACTTTGGCTGCTTTCATCAAATATTATTACATCAAACATATTTTTTGAAAGCTTTACATTTTCTATAACCCTGTTTAATGGCATAATCCATACTGGAATGATCTTTTTGCACTTCTCCATTTCCCTCTGGGCTATTTTTCTGTACTCAGGTACCATCTTACCTCTGCCCTTTCCAATCCTCTTCACTGCCTGCATCCATGAAAACAAACTTCTCTTTTCATTTTCCGTAGTTCTAAGTATTTGATTATACCATGTATTTTTTGAAACTATATCTTTTATGATTTCTTTCTCCCTATTCTTTTCTATTCCTATGGCCTCTTCTATTTTTTCTAGATTTAGGCTATACATGTGATTTAACAAACTATTCCACTGTGCCCATTTCCACGCCTTTGTCCAATCATTAAATTTCTCTTTTCCGCAGTCCCAGTCGTCTATTATATTTTTAGCAGTTTTAGGACATATTCTATTTAATTTACCTATTAACTCATCTACCTTAAGACATTTATTCTTTACCCCTTTAATTTCTCTTAATTCCTGTAATGTCGCTTTAACTTGGTTTACATTCAAATTGTCCACAGCTTCATAGAGTTTTTTTAATTCTCCTGTATTATTTATTGTCTTTTTAAATACTTCTATGTAGGCCTTATCATTATTGTATATATCAATGCCTTTTATAGCTGATACACATTTGACTAGATAATCATAGGATTCTCTCTTGTGCCAGTCCATGTCCTGCGGAACTGATATCCTCCCCAGTCCTTCTTCTATTGGCCTTTTATATTTTACATCCCAATTTACAATTTCGTACAAATAGCTTAGATTCTTTTCCATCAAAATTATATCAGAAGGTTTTATGGAAGCAGCCATTACCTTTAGCCCATAATCTCGCATAGTATTATTCCACATATTTCTCAATTCATTAATAACCTGTTTCTGTCGAACATGTAGTCTAATTATTATTGCTTGTTTCATATTCTTCAAAGGCATTCCGTCTATCTTACAATTTTTTAATACATAATTACATTCAGGATGTATAAGTGTAAATAACTTTCCTATTTTGCCATTCCTGTCAAAGGAATTATATAATATATCAAAACTCTCTGAAAATTTATCAGTATCAATATCATCGGAAATTTCTATTTTATGATCTCTAATCTGATCTCTAACTTTACTGAGTATCAACATGCAATTATTACTCTTATACAGAAGATCTTTGAGAGTCTGCCTTACCAATTTACTGCTATAATAACTATTAAATATATCACCCCACACGCCTTCTCCTAACACTGCAATTTTATTCCTACACTCATCTAGCAGCTCTAATAATTTATCATAGTTGCACCTATTGTTACAAGGTATATGCCACCCTTCTAAAATTTCAATATATTTATGATATTCCAATCTCACTTTTTTATACTCTGATATCCTATTGCAAATTTCATCATCAGGCAATTTCTCTATTATTCCCTTAACATTATCAAATTTACGTTTTTGATTTTTATTCAATATTTTTCTCAAATATATTAATAAATTGAATTCTTTCTCCGATAATGGCATAATGTCATCCATATGGATCTCATCTTCCAGCCAACAATACTTTCCCCTATTATTTCTAACCCATTTAGCAATATCCATGGAGCTGTATTCTCTGCCGTTATAACTGATGCCCCTATTTTCTAGCTCCTGTATATCCCTAAATTTTCCATATAATTCCCCCTGTCTTTTTTTACAAAAATCCAACTTCTTTTTTAATAATTCAACTTCTTTACATATACCCTCAGCATCCACAGATAAAGTATCCGTTATTTTCCGCACTGATTCATTGAGTCTGTTTAAGGAATTGGGATCATTACCCAATACACTGATACATAATGGTCTTATTTCTTCAGGTATCTTCTCTGTCAGTACTTTAAGTGCCCTTCCCGTTTGACTTGTCACCAATACCCTTTTACCATGGGCAAGAAGGTGGCATATTAAATTAACTATAGTATGACTTTTACCTGTTCCTGGAGGTCCTTGAACAACTACCCCATAATTTTGGGCCATCTTTTTTATTATCTCCTTCTGTTCTAAATTTGCAGGTAATGGGAAAAGTACATTTTCCCCGACTTTCTCCCACTCACGTCTTTCTTTCTCATCACAATCTATAGTCTTTTCATTTACCAATGCCTTTACAGTTTCAGGTATTTCACATCCATTGTCTATGGCTTTAATTATATTATTTATCTCAACTTGCCATAATCTAGCATTATTTTTTCTTACAAAAATGACGGATGTGTTATAGATATTTGGACGTTGCTGAAAATCAACTCTTTTTTTAGAAAAACTACTTTTTTTAAATTCCCCAGGAGCATCTATATGAGAAAGAAGTTTTAAAAATATGCCCTCGATCTGTCTCAAGTTTCTTGGATCCAAATTAATTCTATTCACTTTATCGGCCAGTGCAAAAATGCCCTGCATATTACACTCCTCAAACCCTTCAAACAAAGAAATTTCCAGTACAGTCCTATTTGAAGGTGTTAAGACAAATACTTCCCTCCTTTTATTAAATTCTATTTTCATCCTGGTATTTAGTATAGGATGAATAATCTTTTCATTTTCTCTCTTCCATATGAGTAACCCTTGTCCAAAAACTATTTCAAAACCTTCCTCGTTTTTCTCATTCTCCTGATATATATGGAAAAACTCTTCATATAGTCTGCCGCATTTCGCATTTATCTCAATCCAAGGTTCATTTACCGCCAATTTGTTTACACTACATCCCTGTACATGAAAAAATTCCTCTTCCCAATATAATTTTTCATAATCATAAACACTTTTTATAACCTTCTGATTTAACTTCTTTAAGCTCAATAAATAAGAAAATATATTTTTTACTCTATCCCTATAATCCATGATTTCCCCTCCTAATAATGGCCAACTAAATATTATATTTACTTTTATGTTAAATTATACCATTAAATAAATAAAATTTCAAAACTTTCGTTAAACAAAATTCAAACATTCATGACGGTATTTTTCTACAATTATTTAAAAATTAAAGGAAGTAAGTTTTAACGTAAAAACTTACTTCCTCAATTTTCTCCTTATTATTTTATAGAACACAAACCCTATTATTATAACCACCAGAGCTATATCGGCAAAATGAAACCATTCCCGTATAATTGTCCATTTTTCTCCCATTTTATATCCTGCATATCCTAAAAATATACTCCATAACAGGGAACCCAATAGAGTATAAACAACAAATTTCTTAATCTCCATTTTACTTATGCCTGCAGGAAGGGAGATAAAGGTCCTGATTATAGGTAATAGTCTGGAAAAAAACACAATTTTTTCTCCATACTTATTAAAATAATAATCACTCTTTTCAAGGTGAGATCTAGACAGCCTAAGCTTATCCGCATATTTTTCCACTAAAGGCCTTCCTCCTATTTTCCCAATATAATAGGCTCCTATAGATCCCATCGTTCCACCTAATGTTCCAAAAATTATAACAAGTACTGGATTCAGTCTTCCCGTAAAGCTCAAATATCCTCCAAAAGGCAATATAGCTTCACTTGGAATAGGTATACAGGCGCTTTCCAAAGCCATCGCCATAAATATGCCTGTATATCCAGTTTTATCCAAAACAAAAATAACTACATTTATTATTTTTTCTACCATTACTATTTCCTCTCTTGCCGGGATGCATATATATTACTAACGATCTATAGAAAAATAGTACTTTTAGACATAACTATTTTTTACAGGAATCTCTTTCAATCAATTCATGTGGCAATACATAATTTCTCTCTTTTAATTCTTCTTTGTTTATCATCTTTATAAGCATTCTCATACCCACAGATCCCATATCATAAATAGGTTGTGATACAGTAGTTAATTTAGGATAAAATATGGATGCCAAATATATATTGTTAAAGCCCATAACATCTATATCATCAGGTACGCTAATTCCATTATCTCTAAGTGCATTTATAACCCCTATGGCTATTTCATCACTAGTACAAAATATTGAATCTATTTTGGCTTTATTTAATATTTCATTTATCCCCTTATATCCATTTTTCGCTTTGGAACTGGTAAAATAAATTTTATCTCTGTCAAGTTTTAAATTATTTTCCTCAAGAGCCCTTTTATATCCCTTATACCTCACGGCACTGGCATTGACCGTATCTTCTCCAGCACCTATGTATGCTATCTTTTTGTTGCCTTTTTTTATCAAATATGCAACTCCATCATAGGCTGCCTTTTCATTGTCAATGGTTACACTGGGGATATTTTCTTTTTTATTTGTACTTTCAACTAAAACCATAGGAAATTCAAGTTGTTTTATGAGTTCCAGAATATTTGGTTCAAGAGAATTACTCATATATAAAACTCCATCTACCATTTTTTCTTTTAGAACTTTTAAATACTCCATTTCTTTTTCTATATTTAAATCAGTATTACACAGCATTATATTATAATCATATATATTTGCCACATCCTCGGCTCCCCTTACAATTTCAGGGTAGAATTGATTGGATATATCTGGAATTATTATCCCTATAGTTCTAGTCCTCTGTGTCTTAAGACTTCTTGCCACTATGTTGGGTCTGTATCCCAATTTTTTAATAGCTGCCAATACCCTTTTCTTAGTCTCTTCATTTACAACGTCTACATCATTAAGTACTCTAGATACTGTAGCTATCGAAACTCCAGCTTCTCTCGCCACGTCTTTAATTGATGCCGCCACTTTATACCACCTACCAATTTGCGTTTTTTATAATTATACTTATAAAATTACATTATTACAAGATAATTTACATATTTTTATCAATTATCATTATTTTAAGCCATAAAATTAATTTTGATACCCCAGATTTCGGATAAAACAAATAATTTTTCTGAAATCTGGGAATCTGAACAATATAATTTATTTCACTAATTCAACAGCTATATCAAGCTCCTTCCCGTTAATATTACATTTATTGTATTTTCTATCGGCATTATAAATAATATTTAATGAAAGAGTCTCTTTTTTAATTCGGTTTTCAAATTTCTTTACTACAGTTTCAAGTTTATCATTTCCGGAAATATACAAGTTTATCTTATCTGCAACTTCAAAACCGCTTTCTTTTCTCATATTTTGTATTTTGCTTAAAATTTCTCTTAAATTTCCCTCTTCTTTAAGTTGTTCTGTAACTTTAGTCTCCAGAACAATTCCTATGCTTCCTTCGCTTGCAAATGCAAAACCTTCAAGACCTTCCATAGTAATAAGAAGATTATCTGAATTCAATTCTATTTCAGAACCTCCTACGTTTATTTTTACAGCTTCGTTGTTATTTACCTTTTGTGCAAGCTCTACCTGATCCATAGAAGATATCTCTTTCGTTATTTGAGGTATCAATCTTCCATATTCTTTGCCCAATACAGGCAAATTGGGCTTTATGTTAAAGTTGACATATTTTGATAGATCCGCATTGAATTCAATATTTTTAATGTTCAACTCCTCTTTTATTATATCTCCGTAATATTGAGGTAAAGTTTTTATACTTACAAGCATTTCTAAAAGAGGCTGCCTATTTTTGATATTGGCGGTGTTTCTAGCACTTCTTCCCAGCTTAACTATCTTATAAGCTTCTGCCATATCCTTTTCCAAATCCTCATTAACAGCACTGGCATCATATTTGGGCCACTTACATAAGTGTATACTTTCCGGAGCATCTTTATCAAGGTTTACCACAAGATTTTGATAAATCTCCTCTGTCATAAATGGTACGAAGGGTGCAGCCACCAAAATCAGCGTATTCAATACTTTATACAGAGTTACATAAGCACCTATTTTATCTTCTGTTAAATGGTCACTCCAGAATCTTGTTCTATTTCTCCTCACATACCAGTTAGAAAGCTGATCCACAAAATCTCCAATATTTTGGGCTGCCTGAGTAATTCTATAATGATCCAGATGATCTTCAGTTTCCATTATAAGTGAATTTAATCTTGAAACTATCCATTTATCCATTATATTTTTGCTTGTAAACCCTTTATAGTCCAGTGGATTGAAATTATCTAAATCCGCATAGAGCACATAAAATGAATATACATTCCACAGAGTACCCAAAAACTTTCTCTGACTATCCTGAACTGCTTCCTCGTAAAATCGTGATGGAAGCCAAGGTGCACTTTCAGTATAAAAATACCATCTAGTTGCATCCGCCCCCTCATTTTCCAGTGCCACCTCTGGGCTCAATACATTTCCCTTATGTTTTGACATTTTTAATCCATGCTTATCCAGTACATGCCCTAGTACCAGACAATTTTCAAAAGGACTTCTGTCAAACAGAACCGTGGATATAGCCATAAGAGTATAAAACCATCCCCTGGTCTGGTCTACAGCTTCAGATATAAATTGAGCGGGGAAATTTTCTTTAAAAAGTTCTTTGTTTTCAAAGGGATAATGATGCTGCGCAAAGGGCATGGATCCTGAATCAAACCAGCAGTCAATTACATCTGAGGATCTATTCATCTCTCCACCACATTTTGGACATTTCAATTTAACTCTATCAATATACGGTTTGTGAAGTTCTATACTTTCAGGTACATTTATCCCCTTTTCTTTTAATTCTTCAATGCTTCCTATACACTCTTTGTGACCACATTCGCATTCCCATATTGGAAGTGGAGTACCCCAATATCTTTCTCTGCTGAGCCCCCAGTCTATCACTCCTTCTACGAATTTTCCAAACCTACCTGTTCTTATATTATCAGGATACCAATTTGTATTATTGGTATTCCTAACCAGCTTATCTCTAACTGATGACATTTTAATAAACCAGGTATCTCTTGGATAATACAGGAGAGGAGTATCACATCTCCAGCAAAATGGATAGGAATGGGTGAATTTTTCCGTTTTATAGAGTATTCCATTTTCCTTTAAATATTCTATTATTTTAGGTTCTGCATCTTTCACAAAGAGTCCTTTCCATGGTGTAACTTCTTCCTTAAATTTCCCCTGTGTATCTACAGAATTGGTCATAGGTATACCATACTTTTTACAGCTGTTACTGTCATCCTCACCAAAAGCAGGAGCTGTATGAACTATTCCCGTTCCATCTGTCAATGTCACATAATCTGCATGAAGTACATAATGTGCTCTTCCTTGAAAAGATGCAAAATTAAACATTGGTTCATAATCTAATCCTACCAGTTCTTTCCCCTTAAATCTTCTTAAAACCTTATATTCGTCTTCTAATTTCTCTAAAAGGGCCTCTGCCAATATTAAACGTTCTCCTCTATTTAGCACTTCCACATAATCATAATTTTCATTTACCGCCAGTGCCATGTTGTTGGGAAGTGTCCATGGAGTTGTGGTCCAGGCAAGCATATATTTATTTTCACCCTTGAGTTTAAATTTAACATATATTGATGTCTCTTTTACATCCTTATATCCCTGCGAAACCTCATGAGAGGAAAGTGCAGTACCACACCTCGGACAATAAGGTACAACTTTATGACCTTTATACAAAAGACCCTTTTCCCAAATTTTCTTTAATGCCCACCACTCTGATTCTATATAATCATTGTGATAAGTTACATAGGGATTATCCATATCAACCCAGAAACCTATTCTGTCAGACATTTTTCTCCACTGGCTCACATATGTAAATACACTGTCTTTGCATTTTTTTATGAAATTTTCCACTCCATAATCTTCTATCTGTGGTTTTCCTGATATTCCAAGGCTTTTTTCAACTTCAAGTTCTACTGGAAGTCCATGTGTATCCCATCCTGCTTTTCTTAAGACTCTATACCCTTTCATGGCTTTATATCTTGGTATAAGATCTTTTACAACTCTAGTCAAAACATGGCCTATATGAGGCATTCCATTGGCAGTTGGAGGTCCATCATAAAAAGTAAAATATTCTCCGTCTTCATTCTCTTTAAAGCTCTTCTCCTCTATTTTTTTGTCTTCCCATAATTTCAGAACATCCTTCTCCCTCTCTACAAAACTTTTATCATTGTCAATTTTTTTATACATGATTTGACCCCTTTCTATTCTTATTGTTAAGTTTTTACTACTATGTTTATTTTATACACAGTACGAAATGCAATATATAACTTTAATTATTTACAATAAAAAACTTCATCCAAATAGGACGAAGTTTTATTCGTTATACCACCTATGGTAATACTTTTTACTATTATATTCTTTTCTTTAACGCAGAATTACGTGAAAGCTTACTCAAAATAATAAAACATCTTTCAACTTCCAAACTCCAAGGTGATTTTCTCCAAATTATTCTATGAGTTCTCAACACCCTCACTCTCTGTAAGTAATATAAACTTGGATACTCTCCTTCTTCAACGTTTTTAAAACAATCATGATATAATTTCCTTTTATTATATTATATGAGCTTTTTATTGTCAATTTATTTTTCTATCAATAACCGAGAGTTTGTAATATACCATCAGCTATAGCTTGTGCAAATTTTTGCCTGTACGCATCACTATTTAGTTTTGCCGCATCACCTGGGTTAGTTACAAAACCCAATTCTACAAGAACCGCCGGGGCATTTGTATTTCTGATCACATAAAGCCCGCTTTTATATAATTCGGTGTCATACTTTATTCCCCTGTCATACATTCCAACTTCTCTTATTATGCTGTTTTGTATATTTGAGGCCAGCCTTTGGCCTTTTGTACTCCCTGGATAAAAATAAGTTTCAGTACCGTTGGCACCAGATTCATTAAAATAGTTGGCATGGATACATACAAAATAGTCGGCATTTGCATTATTTGATATGTCACAGCGCTTTTGAAGGCTGTCTGCAACACTCATGGGCGTAGAACGCATATCCGTAGTTCTGGTATACACCACATTTACTCCCTTGCTTTCAAGTATCTTTCCAGTTTTTAGTCCTACCGCTAAAGTGATATCATCCTCCTGAAGACCATTTATTCCCGTAGCGCCTATATCCTGTCCCATACCATGTCCTGGATCAATAGTAACAGTATACTTGCCATTGGAAGCTGGCTTGGCTTTTATTATAAACTGCATTTTAACATCATCTTTTTTTAAGCTCCTGCCATTTATTGATTTTAAACCGCTCTTTATAATCAAATTATAAGTTTTGCCATATGTATATGGAGCTTCAGGACTAACTATCACACTACTTCCATCACCTCCAACCTGTAAAGAAACTGGAACTATATTCCCTTCGCTGTCCGTTACAACTATGTTGGAATTATTTACTGTACTTGTATCCACCTTCATGCTAAACTTTACATTCCATGATTTAGTAGGCTCTACATCCTTTCCTATGAGTTTTCCGTCAAAGTCAGATGCTTGTACAATATTAATTCCTGCAAGTGCTGCAAACATTAGCACAAAACCTACTAGCAGTACCATATAAATTTTTATGTTTTTCAATCAATCACCTCCATATGAACCTTACATTATTTTATTATAATATAAAAATTATAAATATGTCTCTTATAAACA
>NZ_FXYI02000033.1:0-25499 GCF_900184915.1 Clostridium sp. HV4-5-A1G
TAATATTTCATATAAATGTATAAAGTAAAACTATAGTAAAAATATATGGCTTAAGTGTTTTTAATCTTGTTTTATAGTATAATAGTACTTATTAAATAGTGCATATAGGGGGAAATGGTATGTATAGAGAGAAATATGAATATTGGCTGAACTCACCTTATATAGATGAGAAAGGAAAATTCGAATTAAAAAACATAAATGATGAAAGAGAGATAGAAGATAGATTTTATAAAGATTTAGAATTTGGTACAGGTGGACTTAGAGGAATAATAGGTCTGGGTACAAATAGAATGAATATATATACTGTTGGGAAAGCTACGGAAGGGTTGTCTAAATATCTTATAAAAAAATATAAAAAAGATATTTCCGTGGCAATAGCCTATGACTGCAGAATAATGTCCAGGGAATTTGCACAGACTGCAGCATGTAATTTATGCGCAAATGGAATAAAGGTAAATCTTTTTAAAACACTTCATCCTACGCCAATGCTTTCTTATGCAGTAAGAGAATTAAAATGTAAAGCTGGCATTGTCATAACAGCATCCCACAATCCAAAACAATATAATGGATATAAAGTATATGGTGAAGACGGCGGCCAGATAACGGATGACTGGGCAAATGAAATACTTTCAAATATAGAGAGTATTGAAGATTTTTCAGAGATAAAACACATCAGTATGGATGAAGCTGAGAATAGAGATCTTCTACATATTATAGGGGAAGAAATAGATACGTCTTATATAGAAAAAGTGAAGAATCTGGTGATAAGAAAAGAATTCGTACGTTCTCATGCAGAAAATCTGAAAGTTATATATACACCTCTTCACGGAACTGGAAACATTCCGGTGAGAAGAACTCTAAAGGAACTTGGATATAAAAATGTATTTGTGGTTGAGGAACAGGAGAAACCAGATGGGAATTTCCCAACGGCAGCTTATCCAAATCCAGAGGATCCAAAAGTATTTCATCTTGCCCTAGATATGGCAAAAGATATAAGGCCGGATATAATATTTGGGACAGATCCGGATTGTGATAGACTTGGTGTAGTTGTAAAAGATTCTCTGGGTGAATACAGAGTACTTACAGGAAATCAGGTTGGAGTGCTTCTGACCGATTATATTCTATCTTCTTTGAAGGAATTTAATAAGCTTCCTGAAAATGGTGAAATAGTTAAAACTATAGTTACTACAGAAATGGCAGCTGATATAGCAAGAGAATATAAAGTCAATTTGATAAATGTACTCACTGGATTCAAATATATAGGAGAGAAAATAAAAGAATTTGAAGAAGAGGGAGATAAAAAATATATATTTGGTTTTGAAGAAAGCTATGGATACTTAGCTGGAGATTTTGTAAGGGATAAAGATGCAGTGATTGCATCTACTTTAGTATGTGAGATGACTTTGTACTATAAAATGAAAGGTAAAAGTCTTTATGAAGCTTTGATAGATCTTTATAAAAAATATGGCTTTTACAGGGAAAAGCTTATACCAATAGAACTTAAGGGAAAGAAAGGGCATGAAAAAATCGAGACAATAATGCATTGCCTCAGGCATTCAATGAAAAGAGTACTTGGAGATGTGAAAATAGTTAAAAAACTGGATTATAAATTGAGTGTGGAAAAAGATTTGGTGAATATAAGTGAAAAGAATATAGAGCTTCCTAAATCAAATGTACTTAAATTTATTATGGAGGATAAATCCTGGTTTGTGGTAAGGCCTTCAGGAACAGAACCCAAAATAAAAATATATCTTTCTGTAATAGGCAGAAGCCTTGAGGATTCCCAAAATAAGATGACAGTACTGGAAAAAAACGTCATGGATATAATTAGAAATGCAGATTGATGATAAACGGTGTAGGTGATAAAAATTTATGGATATAAGATCATATTTTGCAGAGAAGTTATCTGGATTTTTATTTCTTGAAATCAGCAAGAGAAATGTGGAAAAGATATTTGGAGTTAGAATTTCAGAAAACATATATTTGCCTGTTAATTCTAAATATATAGTAAATAATATTAAATTCAAGAGGAATATGGATGAAATACCTGTAGGATATTTTATTGAAGGAATGTACTATGTATTGGGCGCAGACGAAAATTTCAAATTTGACAAATATTATAAAGATATATTGATAAGCCATGAGGACAATAATAAATTTATAAAGGGTGTAATTTCTAAAAATATTAAAGATAAAGACTATGAGGACGCTTATATAAATTTAAAAGGACTGTCTGTTTTAGAAGATACTAAAAAAATATATGACAAACTTATAATTATGGTAGATGAAATGAGAAAGAAAAATAATGTATATAGAGAAGAGGAATTAAATGTTCTGGAAAAGGCTGAAGGCAAAGAAAACTATGCACTTCCATATTTTTATGAAGCCATTTTAAAAAAAGAAGATGGGGATTATGAGAGGGCATTATTTTGTATAAATTCCTATATAAAAAATGGCGGCAAAGAAACCATAGAGGTAACGGATTTAAAGCAGTGGCTGATATCCATTGTGAATTATGACAGAGGGAAAGAGCTTTTAGAAGGTACACCGGCTAATCCTACAAAGGCCTTAAAGCTGTTGATACCACTCATGGATACCTTAGGTGACAGCGCTCTTTTATACTACTATATAGCTGTTGCCTATAGGATGCTTGAAAACTATGAAAAAGCAATTTATTATCTAAATGAAGCTTTAAATATAGACAGCAGTATAGTGGAAATTGTGAATGAAATGGGAATAAATTATGCTTCTTTAGGGGATTACGAAACTGCTGTAGCTTATTTAAGGAAGGCTTTTGAAGCTACTAAGTCTGTGGAAATATGTACGAATCTCATAATGTGCTATTTAAATTTGGGAAATTTAAAAGATGCAAAAATTCATTTGGAGATGGCAAAAAAGTTGAATCCAAAAGATGAGGTAGTAATTCAATTGGAGAATATAATCAAAAATATACCCAATTCGAAAAAACATTTAGAATAAAGACGTATTAAATAAATTATGGAAAGGATGCTTTAAAATGAATGTAAAAAAGGCTATAATACCGGCAGCGGGGCTTGGAACAAGATTTTTACCTGCTACCAAAGCTCAACCTAAAGAAATGCTTCCTATAGTAGATAAGCCTACTATACAGTATATTATAGAAGAGGCAGTGGCCTCTGGAATAGAAGAGATACTTATAATAACCGGAAGAAATAAAAGGGCAATAGAGGATCATTTTGATAAATCTGTGGAGCTTGAAAAAGAACTGGACAGTAAAGGTAAGGGTGATCTTCTCAAGATGGTGCAGGATATATCCAATATGGCGGATATTTACTATATAAGGCAAAAAGAGCCTAGGGGACTAGGTCATGCCATAAGTTGTGCTAAGACCTTTGTGGGTAATCAACCTTTTGCAGTAATGCTTGGAGATGATGTTGTAGACAGTAAAGTTCCCTGCTTGAAACAACTTATAGCTTGTTACGATGAATATAAGACTTCAATCATAGGAGTTCAGGAAGTAGATAAAAACGAGGTTTATAAATACGGTATAGTTAAGGGTATGTATATAGAAAATAAAGTATATAAGGTTAAAGATTTAATAGAAAAACCTAAAGTGGAAGAAGCTCCTTCCAATATAGCTATACTCGGCAGATATATAATAACTCCATCTATATTTGAAATACTTGACAATACCACTCCTGGAAAAGGAGGAGAAATTCAACTTACAGATGCCCTCAGGACACTTGCTCAAAATGAAGCCATGTATGCATATGCTTTTGAAGGGAGAAGATATGATGTAGGTGACAAATTGGGGTTCCTGCAGGCTACTGTAGAATATGCTTTGAAGAGGGATGAACTTAAAAAGCCTTTTATGAAATACCTTCTGGATTTGAAAAAAACCGAATTATTTAAGAAAGTAAACGAGGAGATAATAGATAAATCTGACAAAATAAGTTCATAAATTCGTAAATAAAATTATGTTGAATAATTTTTATTATGAGGTAAAATAGAAAAAGGGAGTTTTGTCTAAAACTTTTGCAAAAAACTTTAGGAAGTGTTGGTATGCAGAAAGATAGAAAACTTATTATATATGATATAGTTTTACTGGTTGGTTCGTTGTATTTTGCACTGCTTTTAAGATTCGACTTTAAGATACCTGATGAATATATGGGCTTTTTGAAGCTTTCTTTAATTCCAGTAATAGCCATAACACTTATATTTAATAAGTTTTTTAAATTGTACAACAGCATATGGAAGTATGCCTCTATAGAGGAATTGATGTCTATAATATATTCTATTTCACTTTCAAATGTTGTATTTGTGATTTACAGTCATTTTGTAAATTTTAGATTTTTGGAGAATAGGTATTATAGATTTCCATTTTCCGTACATATAATTTTTTGGATATTATCTGTAATTACATTGGGTGGAACCAGATTTTTAATAAGGATAGTGGATCAGAGCAAGGGAGAAAAGGAAGTAAGGAAAAGATGTAAGAAGCTTTTAATAATAGGGGCAGGTGATGCGTCGTCAATACTGATAAAGGAGATAAAAAGACATAATAATCTAAATTACGATATAGTGGGACTTATTGACGATGATGTTTCCAAGAAGGGAAAGTTTATAAGTGGAATTGAGGTACTAGGGGGAAGAGATGATATTGTAGATATTTGCAAAAGGAAGGAAGTTGAAGAGATAATAATTGCAATTCCTTCCGTGGATATAGATGCGAAGAGGAATATTATAAATATATGCAAAAAAACCGATTGCAAGCTAAAAACACTTCCTGGTATATATGAAATTGTAGATGGAAGAGTGAATATAAGCAAACTGAGAGATGTCAATATAGAGGATCTGCTTGGAAGAGAAGAGGTAAAATTAAATAACAGTAATATAAACAAGTACATAAGGGATAAAGTAATATTGGTAACTGGAGGCGGCGGTTCTATAGGTTCAGAATTATGCAGGCAGATATCGAAGTTCAATCCAAGAAAATTATTGATACTGGATATATATGAAAATAATGTATACAGTGTTCAAATGGAATTGAACTACAATCATCCGGAGTTGAATAAAGAAGTTATAATAGCATCTATAAGGGATATAAATAGAATGAGAAGCATATTTTCACAATATAAGCCAGATGTGGTTTTTCATGCTGCTGCCCATAAGCATGTTCCGCTTATGGAATTGAATCCAGAAGAAGCAATAAAGAACAATATAATAGGAACTTATAATGTACTTAAATGCTGCAATGAATTCAATGTCAAAAAATTTGTCCAGATAAGCACAGACAAGGCTGTTAATCCTACCAATATTATGGGAGCTACCAAGAGATTTTGTGAAATCATGGTTCAGGCTTTTGATCAAATAAGTAGTACTGAATACGTTGCTGTCAGATTTGGAAATGTCCTTGGCAGCAATGGATCGGTTATACCACTTTTCAAGAAACAGATATCCCATGGGGGACCGGTTACTGTTACACATCCAGAGATAAACAGATTTTTTATGACAATACCTGAGGCTGCCCAGCTGGTTATACAGGCCGGAGCTATAGCCCATGGAGGCGAGATATTCGTTCTGGATATGGGTAAGCCAGTTAAAATAGTTGATTTGGCAAGAGACTTGATAACACTTTCCGGGTATAAGCCTGATGTTGACATTAAAATAGAGTATACTGGATTGAGGCCCGGAGAAAAGTTATATGAGGAACCACTTATGAATGAAATAGCACTTACTGCAACGGAACACAATAAAATATTTGTAGAAAAATCGGATAATGTAGATATTAAGTTTGTGGAACAATCCATAGCACAATTTGAAAGAGCTGTTGTTGGAAGCAGGGAAGATATATTTAAGCTTATGGAGGAAAAGGTTCCGACTTATAGGAGAAAGAAAAATGAGGAGGAATCTGCATAAACAGACAGGGAGGCAATACAGGAAAGAATACAATCCAAAAGTATTTTACGTAGAATACAAATGCCAAAAAAGTTACAAAACTATATGGTGAACTTATATAAATTATAGAACTCGGGAGGAAAGAAATGTCACAATTAAAAGATGAATTGATATTAAAATTGAAGGATAGAACTGCTAAGCTGGGAGTGGTAGGCTTAGGATATGTAGGACTTCCCCTTGCTGTGGAGAAAGCAAAAGTAGGATTTAATGTTATAGGATTTGATGTTCAGGATAAGAAAGTAGAAATGGTAAATAAAGGGAATAATTATATAGGCGATATAGTTGATTCAGATTTATCCAAACTTGTTGAAGCAGGAAAACTTAAGGCAACTACTGATTTTGGATTTGTTAAGGACGTGGATGCAGTTACGATATCTGTTCCCACACCACTTGATCTATACAAACAGCCGGATTTGTCCTATGTAGTTGATTCTACTAAAAGTGTGGCGAAATATCTTCACAGAGGAATGCTTGTAGTACTTGAAAGTACTACATACCCTGGAACAACAGAAGAAGTGCTGAAACCTATACTTGAAAAAGGTGGATTGAAATGTGGAGAGGATTTCTTTTTGGCATTTTCACCTGAAAGAGTTGATCCCGGGAATAAAAAATACAAGACCAAAAATACACCCAAGGTAGTTGGAGGCTGTACACCCGAATGTACGGAAGTTGCAGCAGCTCTTTACAAAAGTGTACTTAATAGTGATGTGTTTACGGTATCTTCGCCGGCAGTAGCTGAAATGGAGAAGATACTTGAAAATACATTTAGAAATATAAATATAGGACTTATAAATGAAATGGCAATATTATGTAATAGAATGAAAATAGACATATGGGAAGTAATTGAGGCGGCAAAGACTAAGCCCTATGGATTTATGCCATTTTATCCGGGACCGGGATTAGGAGGACATTGTATACCACTTGATCCATTTTATCTTTCATGGAAGGCAAAAGAGTATGATTTTCACACTAAGCTTATAGAGACTTCTGGAGACATAAATGATTCAATGCCTCTATTTGTAGTGGACAATGCCATGAAACTTTTGAACAAGTATGAGAAAAAGGCCATGAATGGGGCAAAAGTACTCCTTATGGGAGTAGCATATAAAAATGATATAGATGATATGAGGGAGTCACCTGCTCTCAAGGTAATAGAACATCTTGAAGCAAATGGTGCGGATATCATAATAAATGATCCCTATATACCGAATTTTAAGCACAAGGGAAAAGAATATCACAGTGTTGACTGGGAAAAAGTTATAGATGAAAGTGATATAGTAATTATAACTACAAACCACAGCTGTTATGATTATGAGCGGATTGTGGAAAGGGCAAAACTTGTATATGATACCAGAAATGCTACAAAAGATGTTAAGAACAACAGAAATAAAATTCATAAATTATAAAAGTGAAATTTGTATAAGTCCTAATTTGTAGGACTTATACTATTGATAAAGAAAGAGAGAGAGGTTACTTCTATGAAGAAATTGAGATTTGCCATTATAGGCTGTGGAAGGATTTCATATAAACATGTTGAAGCTCTGGCAGCCAATAAAGATGAAGCAGTTTTAGTGGCAGTATGTGATGTAGTAAGTGAAAAGGCTGAGAAAAGAAAAAATGAATATGCGGATAAAATAGACAGAGCTTATATTCCGGAAATTTATACAGACTATAAGAAGATGCTTGCGAACCAGGACATAGATGTGGTTACCATAGCTACTGAAAGTGGATATCATCCTGAAATAGCCATCTACTGTATGGACAAGAATAAAAATGTCATATGCGAGAAGCCCATGGCACTTTCTATACAGGATGCAGATGCGATGATAGAAGCATCTGAAAGAAACCATGTAAAGCTGTGCATATGTCATCAGAACAGGTTCAACAAGCCGGTGCAGCAGCTTAGAGAAGCTGTGGAGGGAAACAGGTTCGGCAGGCTTGTAAACGGCACGGCCAGAATACTCTGGAGCAGAGATATGGACTATTACAATCAGGCTCCCTGGAGAGGGACCTGGAAACTCGATGGAGGCACACTGATGAATCAGTGTATACACAATATAGATTTACTCCAGTGGATGATGGGTGGAGAAATCTATAGTGTATATGCCCAGTGTGATACCTTTATAAGAAATATAGAGGCGGAGGATTTTGGGGCGATTATAATAAGATTCAAAAATGGCTCCATAGGAATAGTGGAGGGAAGTGCCTGTGTTTATCCAAAGAATCTGGAAGAAACCCTCAGCATATTTGGAGAAAAAGGCACCGTGTGCATAGGCGGACTTGCAGTAAATAAGATAGAGACCTGGGAATTTGCAGATCACAGGGACGTAGATGATGAGATGTCAAGGACACAGGAAGGGAATCCCGATACCGTATATGGCTTTGGACACATACCTCTTTTCAAGGATATGATAGATGCAGTAAACAATAATACGAGACCTCTCATAGATGGGAAAGAGGGTAAAAAGGGAATGTCTATAATTTTGGCAGCATATAAATCGAGGCTTACAGGTATGCCGGTTAAATTTCCATTCAAAGATTTTTCAACTATGGATATGGTAGATGTAGACAAAATACTCAGTAATAAATGAAAAGGTGGAAATGTTGATGAAAACAGCTTCTAATGGCCAAAGCAGAATTGTATACATATTAATTATCTTGAGTTTAATAGCAAATTACCTTATGTTTCCAAGTTTGATTGTAGTCCAGTTATTTGCAGCTTTTTATGTTACTATAATTTATAAGAAATTTATTACCTGCAAATTGGATCTTATATATTTTTCTACATTATTGTTTGCTATTATAAATTTTTCACTGAAGATACCCATAGGAAGTAGATATGAAGTATATTATTTTTATGTGACTTTGTTTATATATATGCTATTTTTCATATATGGTTTTGTGAAACACTATAATAATATTGGTTTTGATTTAATTAAGAATAATAAGTATTTTATTTTTATCAGTATATTCATTGTATATATGCTGTTTGGTTTTTTTATTTCTGAAGATAAAAAGTTGTCCATTAAGTATATATTTAATTTTTTTATTATGATATCCCTTATGATTATGATGATTTGGGAAAATAGATCTAGAACAGTCATGAATAAGAGCCTAAAGCTTTTAGAATATATATATATGGGCGTATTGTTTCTTGGAACATTGGAAATATTTGGAGTAAGGTATGGAGTTAGAAATCATTTTGAAGAGTGGGATCCTATAGTAACCCAGATAAGTTATGTTAAAAAGATACCAGTTGTGTTTTTTTACAATCCCAATAATTATGCAGCATTTTTAGTTATAGGCATGACGATATTAATTGGAGCATGGCTATTCACCAATAGCAGATTTAATAAAAGGATCTATTTGTTGTTATATTTCATAAGTCAGTTAAATTTAATATTTACTAGATCCAGAACAGCCTGGATTACTATATTTATTGTATTATTATTTATGATAATTTTCTATTCTTTCTCAAATAATAGAAGTGTGTATAATATAAAAAGACTTGCAATTTTGGCAACTGTTACCATAGCGGTATTTTTAGGAATTTCTTTTATACCGAATATGCAGCCTTTTTATGGGAAAATAACAGGTTCAAGATTATTGAGCAAATTGAATATTTTTAATTCAGATTATCGTTTGAACCCGCAGGATGAAAAATTACTGCAGCTGGGCAAAAAAGGATCGGAGAACGAGAGATATACACTTATCTATGATGTAGTACATGGAGTTATTATTCAAAAACATTATCTGGGCTTTGGTCCTGGAAATATTGAAAACTATGTAAAAAAGATGAATAATACTTTTGGAGTCCTGAATGTTCACAGTTTCTGGTTTGAAATATTGGGAAATTTTGGTGTGGCAATTTTTTTATACACAATATATATATATGCCAACATGATAAGATCTCCGCTGCGTTCTTATGATTATTCAGATAGGGAGATGAAGAAATACTCAATTATGTTTTCATCAAATTTGTTTGGAATAGTGTTTTTATCTTTTGGACCCAGTACTATTATGTGGTATACACCTTTTTGGATATCTATGGGTATGTCAATGGCTCTTATAACGAGTAACAGAAAAATTTAAAAATAATTAGAATCTGAGGTGCTGTTAATTGAAGATTTTAATACTAGCAAGCTGGTATCCTGACAGTGTGAATCCTGTAAATGGTATATTCATTAAAGAACAAGTTAAAGCTTTGAAACAGGTTGGATTAATACCAGTTGTATTTTACCCCTATGACAAGAATATAAACAGGGGAAAATGTATGAGATTTGTTGAAGATGAAATAATTGTATATAGGGCCAATACTGATTATTTTAAAAAAGCTAAAATATCGAGGCTTTTCAGCATGATCAAGGCAGCCAAAATGTTGAACAAAATAGTAGTTGAAAACAATATAAGTTTAATACACTGCCATGTATGTTATACAGCAGGTTTTATAGGATACATATATAGTAAGTTCTTTAATAATATACCATATATAATAACAGAACATTCCTCAAAAGTTCATGAATTCTCAAATAAAATTTATAATAGGATTTTATTTTATTTATCATATAAAAGAGCCAGATATGTAATTACGGTAAGTACATATCTGGCAAAAGAGCTTGCCAGCTTAAAATTCAAATTTAAAAGTAAGATAATAGGGAATGTTGTAGATACATCTTTATATTTTTGCAATAATAAGCAAACAGGTAATAATGATAAAAAAAATTGGCGTTTGTTGTTTATAGGATTGATGCCTGACAGTGAAGTAAAGGGACTACAAT
Source organism: Clostridium sp. HV4-5-A1G (assembly GCF_900184915.1). Classification (NCBI taxonomy): domain Bacteria; kingdom Bacillati; phylum Bacillota; class Clostridia; order Eubacteriales; family Clostridiaceae; genus Clostridium; species Clostridium sp. HV4-5-A1G. The sequence continues at coordinate 10,716 of NZ_FXYI02000033.1, forward strand.
ATTTTATACCTGCACTTGCTGATTTTATAACTGAAAATCCTTACTATAATATAGATTTTAATATAGTAGGTGATGGTTCTAAAAGGCATAAATATGAGAAAATGTGTAAAGATCTTCACATATCAGATAAATGCAATTTTTATGGAAAGGTGGATAAATCTGAAATACCAAAATTAATAGATAGGAATGATTTTTTAATATTGCCTAGTATTAAGGAAACATTTGGCAGCGTATTGATAGAATCCATGGCTGGAGGGAAACCTGTACTTGCAACTGAGTGCGGCGGACCAGAGGATTTTGTAAATGAAAAAGTTGGAATATTAGTTAAACCTGGCAGTAAAAAGCAATTGGAAATTGGGATAAAATCCATGATAGAAAATTATGATTATTTTGATCCCAATTACATAAGAAATTATGCTGAATCTAAGTTCAATTATGATTCAATTGGTGAAGAACTTAAAGAATTATATATTAGTATTCTTTCAAGTTAATTATTGAAGTGATTTTTGAAAGGATGGATTATATTGTCAAATTGTATATTTCATATACCATTTAAAATAAATGAAAATTGGCCGTCAGCATCTCAAATAAGACCTTTGAGGATGCTGAATGCTTTTAAAAGTATTGGATATAATGTAGATATTGTTATGGGATATGGAAAAGAAAGAAAATATAGTATAGGGCAAATAAAAAGAAAAATTAAAGATGGAGTAAAATATGATTTTATGTACTCGGAAAGTTCTACGGAGCCAACAATATTAACTGAAAAAAATCATATTCCAATGTTTCCATTTTTAGATTTTGGTTTTTTTAGTTTTTGTAAGAGACACGGAATAAAAATTGGATTATTTTATAGAGATGTATATTGGAAGTTTGACGAATACAAGTTATCAGTATCATTTGTAAAGAGAATTATAGCATGTATGTTCTACAAATATGATTTATTGAGGTATAAGTATCTTTTGGATGTTTTTTATCTTCCATCATTGAAGATGTATGATTATATACCGATAGATTTTAAAGGAAAAGTTGAGGAATTGCCTCCTGCAGCTGAAAAACATAAAATATCTTTTCAAAGCGACATAAATGATATGAAAAAGAATTTGAATATATTTTATGTAGGGGGACTAAATTATCTCTATAATCTGGAATATCTTTTTGAAGTAGTCAATCAGAATAAAAATTTGAGCTTGACAGTTTGTTGCAGGGAAAAGGAATGGAATTCAGAAAAATATAAATACCAAAAATATATTAATGACAGAATACATATAATTCACGAATCAGGAGACAAATTGATTCCATATTTTAAAAAGGCAGATTTATTTAGTATTTTTGTAAAACCTCAGAAGTATAGGGAATTTGCTATGCCTGTAAAGTTGTTTGACTACCTTACTTATGGCAAACCTGTAATTGCTACAAATATGACATCTGTTGGGGAGTTTATAAATGATAATGATATAGGATGGGCTATAGACTATTCAAGAGAAGAATTAAAAAAACAATTGGAATATATAATTAATAATCCTAAGTCATACGGAGAAAAAATAAATAATATAAAAAAAATTATATGGTACAATACTTGGGAGGCAAGAGCGAGAAAAGTTGTAGATGATTTAAAAGAATAGTTTTGGAGGAGTATATATGAAAATATGTTATCTGTCCGATGCAAATAGTATACATACTAAAAAACTGTGTGATTTTTTTAAAAATAGAGGATATGATATATATGTTATATCTCTGAATCCTGGCAAAATAGACGGGGTCTGTGTATACACTTTGGATTATGATTTAACGGAAACTAGAAAAAATAGTTCTATAAAAAAATTAAAGTATCTATCTTCTATTACAAAAGTGAAAAATATTATTTATAAAATAAAGCCTGATATAGTTCATGCTCACTATGCAACTAGTTATGGACTATTGGGAGCATTATCTAAATTTCATCCATTTATATTGTCGGTATGGGGAAGTGACGTATTTGATTTTCCACAAAACGGTATATTAAAAAAAATCATGCTTAAATACAATTTAAAAAAAGCCGATAGGATACTTTCTACAAGTAAAGTCATGGCAATTGAAACCAATAAATATACAGATAAAAAAATAGAGGTAACACCTTTTGGTGTCAATTTGAATTTATTTAAGCCATCTGAGGATAAATATAGAAGTAAGGATTGTATAACTATAGGGACAATAAAAACTCTGGAAGAAAAATATGGAATAGAGTATTTAATTAGGGCCTTTGGAAAATTACATAAAAAGTATCCAGATAAAAAATTGAAGTTGGAAATAGGCGGAAGGGGATCTCAGAGAGATTATCTAGAAAATCTTGCTGTTGATTTGGGAATAAAAGATGAAATTAGGTTTCTTGGATTTTTAGATAGAAAACAGGTTGCAGAGGCATTTAATAGATTTGATATAGCTGTATTTCCTTCTACTTTAGATAGTGAAAGCTTTGGAGTTGCAGTAGTTGAGGCCCAGTCCTGCGGCACTCCAGTTATAGTATCGGATGTTGGAGGACTTCCAGAAGCTACAGATCCTAATGTATCAAGTATTCTTGTTAAAAAGAAGAACAGTGATGATATAGAACTAGCTCTGGAGAAGCTGATTTTAGACAGGAATTTGAGAATACTGATGGGAAAAAATGCAAGAAAATTTGTGGAAGATAATTTTAATGTAGAAGATAATTTTAATAAAATTGATATTATATACAAGAATGTAGTGAATTCATAGTTATATTTGGTGGTGAAATTATGAAAATATTGTTTTTGACACAGTACTGTCCTCCAGAAGTAGGTGCACCTCAAAATAGAATTTTTGAGTTTGCAAAACGTCTAAAAAAGTTTGGACATGAAGTTACGATACTTACGGCTATGCCAAATTACCCTAAAGGAGAAATATTTGAAGGATATAAAGGCAAGAAGGTTGTAATAGAAAAAATAGATGGAATAAGGATAATTAGAACGAGAATATATGCTACTAAAGAAAAGGGATTTCTAAAAAGACTCCGAAATTATCTTTCTTTTACCTTTTCTTCTGTATTTACCGGCTCTAAATATATTGAGAAACAAGATGTAGTTATAACTGAATCACCCCCTCTCTTTTTAGGATGGTCAGGTTATGTGATAGCTAGAAAAATAAAGGCTAAATTTGTGTTCAATGTATCGGATCTATGGCCTGAATCTGCTGTTAAACTCGGTGTACTTCATAATAAGCTGTTGATAAAAGCATCTACATGGCTGGAGGAGTTTTGTTATAGAAAGGCTGATGCAATTACAGGCCAAACAAGAGGAATAGTTGACAATATAATTGACAGGGGATTTGATAGTGAAAAAATTCATCTTATAACCAATGGAGTGGATACTGAATTTTTTAGAAAAGAGAACAGAGATGAAAAATTTAGAGAATCTATAGGCATAAACGGTAAATTCGCAGCCTGTTACGGTGGAATACACGGTTTAGCTCAAGGACTTGAAATTATAATAAATGCGGCAGAAATTTTAAAAGAACATAGGAACATACAATTTGTTTTTGTAGGGGATGGTCCCGAAAAGCAAAAACTTATAAATATGGCGGCTGAAAAAAAACTTGAAAATGTTACTTTTTTACCAGTTCAGCCAAAAGCTAATATGCCTAAGATAATTGCCTCCATGGATGCTTCTATTATACCATTGAAAAAACTGGATATATTTAAAGGTGCCCTTCCCTCAAAAATGTTTGAAGCACTTGCAACAGAACTTCCTATTGTACTTGCCGTTGATGGTGAAGCTGCAAGATTGATAGAAGAAGCTGAGGCAGGAATAGTGGTTGAACCGGAAAATTCATCTGATCTGGCGAATGCGGTTTTAAAATTATCCAAAGATGATGAATTGAGAAGAAAACTCGGAAGTAATGGAAGGAAATATGCTATAACAAATTATTCCAGAGATAATATAACTAGAAAACTGGAGAATATACTTTCCAGTATTGTGAAATGATCAGTATATTTGTTTCGGAATCTGGAGGTTAATATGAAAGATGCAAGTACAATTAAGCTGGTATTGAAAAAAGGACTTGTGCAAATATTCAGTGCGAATTTTGTAAATAAAGTGATACAGTTTGGCATAATGTTTTTTATGACTAGAATATTGGGGAAAAAACTATATGGAGATTTTACATATGCTCAAAATATATTGAATATATTTTTGACACTGGAAGGCCTGGGAATGGTGTCTAGTTCGCTGCAATACTGCAGTATGGAGAAAAGAGAAGATAGAAGACTATCTTATTTTAAATATGCTGTTAAAATAGGAAGTGCCTTTAATTTACTTATAGCTATATCAATTATAGTATATACTGTATTTTTCAAACTGCCAGTAGAGGGAAGTACCCAGATGCTTTTTTATCTGTCGGCAATTCCCCTTATGACAATATTTTTTAATGAAATTCAAACACTGCTTAGAGCGGAACTTAGGAATAACGAATTTTCACTGCTTACAATCACAAACACTTTATTGTACTTTTTTGGCAATGTTTGTTTTGGATATTATTTTAGTGTAAATGGTATAATTGCTGGGAGATATATGGCATATATAATTTCTATTATTATTGGCATATATCTTATACGTAATCAGGTGAAAAAGATTGCTAAGATAGCTTATCCCGCCAAGGAAGAAAAAAGGGATTTTTTAAAATATTCTGTGGTTAGCTGTCTTACAAATGCAATGTCGCAGCTGCTGTATCTAATGGATACTTTTTTTGTAGGAGCTATAACCAAGAGTAGTGAGATAATAGCGTCTTATAATGTTGCTATGTTAATTCCGTTTAATTTGATGTTTATTCCTATGTCAATATTGACTTTTGCCTATCCTTATTTTGCAAGGCATTGGGATGATAGAAAATGGATTAAAGATAAATATTATATACTTGTTAAGTATCTGTTTATTTTAAATATATTTATAACGATTGTCCTTATAGTATTTGCTCCTTTTATTGTGGAAACTGTATTTACTAAGCAATATTCTGATTCAATTACCAATTTTAGAATATTGACTGTGGGATATCTTATAGCAGGTACCTTTAGAATACCATCGGGCAATGTGCTTGCCAGTATGAAACTTGTGAAAGTCAACTTTTATAATTCAATGATAACAGGTATAGTCAATATAGTTCTTAATATAGTTCTTATAACTAAGTTTGGATCTATTGGGGCATCATTATCTACAGTTTCAACTTATATATTGTCTTCAATCATATCCAATGTATATCTTAGAAAATATGTCAATGAATAATTTTAAAAAAGGAGTACTAAATTATGGCAATTTATCAGTTGATATTGTATTTATCCATCTATATGTATGTAATTATTATGCCGCTAGTATATAGTAAATTCAAATTTATGGGAATACCATTTAGTGGAGATATATGGATGCTAGTAGTATTTTTTATATATTTTATAGGACTTGTATTTTTTAAAGACATGAGAAAGAGTTTTATTAGAGGTATAAAGGGATTTTTATCTGATTATTTGAGTATATCTATAATGGCCCTGATAATTATAATGGCTGTTTCATCTATCTATGCAGATTATAAAATGGAATCTGTTTATAAAACTCTGAGATATATGAGTTACATAATTTTATATTTCATAATATTTAGCCAGGGGTTTGAAAAGAAATTTTTAAAAGGAATTTTATATTGTTATATATTTATTTCTGTTATAGTAGGAATTATAGGAATATGGGATTATGCTTCAGGAATAGGTGTGATTCAAGCAGGGGAATCTGTAAGCAGACTCAGAATTAGTTCAACGCTGGAAAATTCTAATAATTTAGGAGCCTATTTTATTTTAATTATATTTCCCATAATAATGCTTGCTATTAAGGAAAAGGACATAAAGAGGAAGGTACTTTATATATTGATTGCATCCATATTTTTATTGAATATACTATTTAGCTTTTCCAGGAATGCATGGCTTGGATTTGGGATAGGATGTATAATAATTGCATTTATGTACAGCCTGAAATTTTTATTTACACTAATCCCCATTGGAATAGTCAGCTTTTTTATACCGCAGATTTCTAGTAGGTTGAGGGAATTGACAGATGTTACCCAAAATACATCTAGAATAAAAATTTGGGATACAGCTATAATGATAATTAAGGATCATTCCATTATAGGTGTAGGAAATGGAAATTTTGAAAAAGCATGTGCTAGATACATGTATCAAAAACCGGGTCTGAAAACAAGTAATTTTGTTCCAAAACATCCCCATAATATTTTTCTGGAAATGCAAGCAGAAATGGGAATATTTGGAACAGCTGCATTTGTATCAATTATAATTTCATCTATGGTAAAACTCATATATTTTCTTAAGAATGTTAAAGATAAATTTTTTTTAAAGTTTTATAGAGGGTTCTTTGTGTCTTTTGTGGTTTTTATATTGATGAATTTAATTGATGATTTTTTTTCTGCACCAAAAGTCATATCCTTTTTTTGGATCACAATGGCCATACTCCAATCCTATGAATTAAAGGATGAGTATAGTTTTACTGAAATCAATAATTTGCACTAGGATCAGCGGTTAGATGTAGAGATAATGTAGAAAAAAAGCGGTAAAAGGGTGAAAGTGACAAAAGAGAGAGTATGTATTATAATGAAAAGCATGCGAGCAGGTTAAGTTAAAAAATAAAAACATGTCGCAATTGTAAGTTGATTAATTATTTATATTTAAGAGGTGTTTTTATGAAGAAATTGAGATTTGCCATTATAGGCTGCGGAAGGATTTCATATAAACATGTTGAAGCCCTGGCAGCCAATAAAGATGAAGCAGTTTTAGTGGCAGTATGTGATGTAGTAAGTGAAAAGGCTGAGAAAAGAAAAAATGAATATGCGGATAAAATAGACAGAGCTTATATTCCGGAAATTTATACAGACTATAAGAAGATGCTTGCGAACCAGGACATAGATGTGGTTACCATAGCTACTGAAACAGGAAGGGAATCCCGATACCGTATATGGCTTTGGACACATACCTCTTTTCAAGGATATGATAGATGCAGTAAACAATAATACGAGACCTCTCATAGATGGGAAAGAGGGTAAAAAGGGAATGTCTATAATTTTGGCAGCATATAAATCGAGGCTTACAGGTATGCCGGTTAAATTTCCATTCAAAGATTTTTCAACTATGGATATGAAAGGCATTGCAAAAATTAATGACTAGCAGTTTTAGTATTGGAAATGAAATAATTTAATTTTCAATCTTCAAATATATGAGAATAGGAGAGTTAATATGTGTGAAAGATATATATCTAATAATGCCAAAATTGGCAATAATATAACTATTGGAAGATTTGCTGTCATAGAAGATGAGGTCATATTGGGTAACAACTGTGTAATAGGCCATAATGTGGTGATTCACAGGGGATCTAAAATAGGCGACAATGTGAGAATAGATGATAATACTGTAATAGGCAAGGAGCCAATGAGATCGGTAAACAGTATATTCAAAGATGATAAAAAATTCGAACCAGCTTTAATAAAAAGCGGGTGTCTTATAGGTGCAGGAGTTATAATTTACTGTGGATGTACTATAGGTGAAAATGTACTCGTTGCGGATCTTGCAACCATAAGAGAAAATGTAAGCATAGGAAACAAGACTATAATAGGGAGAGGAACAGCTGTGGAGAATTTCTCGAAGATTGGTTCAAACTGCAAGATTGAGACAAATGTGTATATTACGGCTTATTCTGATATTGAAGACAATGTGTTTATTGCGCCTGGAGTTGTAACTTCAAACGATAATTTTGCAGCTAGATCCAAAGAAAGATATAAGCATTTTAAAGGTGTGACTGTTAAAAAAGGTGGAAGGATAGGTGCCCAAGCAACTATACTGCCAGGTAAGATCATAAATGAAGATGGTTTTGCCGCAGCGGGAAGTGTAGTTACAAAAGATGTGGAAAAAGAAACTATAGTTGCAGGAAACCCGGCCAGGAAATTTAGAAACGTTCCTGAAGATCAGCTTCTTAAAAACCAATAATAAATTTAACAGGAGGATATCCATGAAAATATTGACAGTTGTAGGAGCAAGGCCTCAATTTATCAAGGCTGCTGCTGTTTCCAACATAATAAGAAAACATCACAGTGAGATATTGGTACATACCGGACAGCATTATGATGAAAATATGTCCAAAGTATTTTTTGAAGAACTTAACATACCTAAGCCGGATTACAATTTAGGCGTGGGATCGGGAAGTCATGGAAAGCAGACGGGAACCATGCTTATAAAACTTGAAGAAGTGTATGAAAAGGAGAAACCTGATTTTGTGCTGGTGTACGGTGATACCAATTCGACTCTTGCAGGAGCGCTGTGTGCCAGCAAATTATTGATTCCAGTGGCCCATGTGGAAGCAGGGCTCAGGAGCTTTAATATGGAGATGCCGGAGGAACAGAACAGGGTTCTTACAGATCATATTTCCAATATTTTGTTTGTACCTACAAAATCTGCAGAAAAGAATTTGAAAGATGAGGGAATAAAAAAAGGCGTCTATAATGTGGGTGATGTTATGTTTGATGCCATTTTGAATTTTAAAAAGCTCGCGAGAAGCAGGAGTGAAATTATAGAGGAACTTGACCTTGAGGGTAAAGAATACATACTAACTACTATACACAGGGCTGAAAATACAGATCATATAGATAAATTGAGCAATATAGTAGGAGCTCTTAATGAATGCGGTAAAACGGTTGTACTTCCACTTCACCCTAGAACTAGGAAATATATGCTGAATTATGGACTTGAGTTCAGTGAAAATGTAAAGGTAACAGATCCTGTGGGGTATTTGGAAATGATAAACCTGGAGATGAATTCACAAAAAATAGTTACGGACAGCGGTGGAGTCCAAAAAGAAGCTTTCTTTATGAGAAAGCCCTGCATAACTATGAGGGAGGAGACAGAATGGGTTGAAACTGTAGAAAACGGCTGGAACAAGATAGTGGGAACTGACAGAGAAAAAATATTGGATGCTGTATTGAACTTTATACCTTCAAGGGAGCAGAAGAATATATTTGGAGACGGCAGTGCCTCCTCTAAGATACTTGAAATACTTGATAAAAGATGATTTGGAAAATTAATTTTAAAGCCTTTTAAATGGGAGGTGGCAGTTATAAAAGTATTACAGATTATATCCGGGAATGATACGGGCGGTGGTGGAAGCCATGTACTTAATTTAAGTCTTTATTCAAATCCCATGTTTCACAGTATTATAGGCACCTTAGGTGGAGGGGGACTTTATGAAAAAAGTAAAAGACTTAATGTAGATACGATAAAATTCAAGAAGAGTCTTACTTATGACAGGTATATGTTAAAGTACATAGACAGAAACAAAATCGACATTGTCAATTTCCATGGTGCAAAGGCATTTTTTGCCCATTATTTTTTAAAGGATAAAATAAAAATTCCTACAGTGGCTACAGTACACAGCGACTTTAGAGATGATTTTTTAAATAATAGTGTGAAATATAAATTGTTTACTCCTCTCAGCAAAAAAGGATTGAAAAGTTTTCACAGATACATATGTGTATCGGATTATATAAAAGACATTTTAGACGAAGAAAATTTTAGAGGGAGAAAATTCAGGGTTAACAACGGTATTGATATAAATGGATTCACTGTAAGAGAAAATAGGGAAGACATAAGAAAAAAGTATAACATACCTAAAGAGGATTTTTTGTATGTAAATGTGGCCAGAATGCATCCTGTAAAAAATCAGATGTCCCTTATACAAGCCTTTGGAATTATTAGAGATAAAGTTAAAAATGTAAAGCTCATAATAGTTGGAGATGGATCAGAGGAATTGAAGCTGAGGAATTTGATTGTGGACTTAAAGCTGCAGGAGGATGTAATACTTACAGGGTATAGTGAAAATGCCTTAGATTTTATAAATGCAGGGGATGTGGGAATATTGACATCATTTAGTGAGGGAGGGGCGCCTCCACTAGTGCTGCTTGAAAGTGCTGCTGTAAAAAAACCTTTTATAGCTCCAGACGTAGGTGATATGGATAAAATTTTAGATGAAAATTCCATATTTTTAGTCGACCCCAATTCCATAGAGAGTATAAGCAGTAAAATGAAGTTGGCTTATGATAGAAGAGAATACCTAGCGAAAATGGGAGAAAATCTGTATAATATCTGTGTGAAAAAATTTTCAATAGATAATTTTTGTAGACAATATAATGATATATACAATGAAATAATTTCACAAAAATAGTTGGAGTGAATTAGATGGCAGGAAAAAAGATAATAAAAAGTTCTGTTGTAGTTATGCTTCTCATAATAGGGGGCAAAATTTTGGCAATGGTGAGAGATTCTCTCATAGCCGCAAAGTTTGGGGCAACTTATATAAGTGATATATATAATTTTTCACTGGGGCTTGTATATCTTTTAACTACTATAAGCTATGGCCTTACTACGACTTTTATACCTCTCAATTCAGAACATATTGAACACAGCAGCAGCAAAAAAAGAAATGAGTTTGTAAACAATATAATAACTTTGTCTACTTTTTTCACAGTTATAATTACGATGATGCTCATTGTATTTTCAAAGCAGATAGTGTATGTATTTGGTCATGCATTTACTGCAAATGTGGACATATACAGTCAATCCGTTGAAATAACCAGGATAATGCTGCTATCCCTTGTATTTGTAACACTTCAAAGCGTAGTTACGGGAGTATTGCAGTCACATAAAAAATTTTACGAACCTGCGGCTATGGCGTTGGTTTCCAATCTTGTATATATAGTTTACCTGGTATTTTTAACATCCAGATATGGAATAAAGGGATTTGCCGTAGCTACTGTAATAGGATTTTTTGTTCAGTTCGCTATAAACCTTCCAAGGTATAGAAAGCTTGGATATAAATATAAATTTGTAATGGATATAAAAAATAGAGATGCCCATTCCATGTTCAAGTTGATGGTACCTATAATTATAAGTACTTCAGTGGTGCAGCTTAATTTGTTTATAAACAGATCTTTTGCCAATAACATATATTTTGGTGCGGTTACGGTGCTCGATTATTCAAATAAGATAAATACCCTGGCTTATGAAGTTTTTGCCATAGGAATTGCCATGATTGTATATCCTACCCTTTCGGAATTGGCAGTAAAGAAGGATATTTTAAGGTATAAAAAAGCTCTGGTCAACGCTATAAATATAATAATGATAATTATGATACCAGCAGCAGTTGCCATAGGGATTTTAAGACATCCCCTCGTGAATTTGATTTTTAGACACGGAGCCTTTGATTTGACGGCTTCAGATTTGACTTCCAATGCACTTTTATTTTATTGTCCTGCAATGATTGCCTATGGGATAAGGGATATATTAAATAAGGCCTTTTATTCCATTAAGGATGCTAGGACGCCTATGATAAACAGCTTTGTGGGAATAATCATAAATATAATCATAAATTTTATTCTGATAAAACATATGAAAGTTTCAGGGCTTGCTTTAGCTACTACAATTTCAGCAATTATAACTACAATGCTTATGACGACAAGTTTAAACAAAAAATTAAACGGCATGAATATGAAAAAAATTTTTTATGGTCTATTGAAGATAAGTTTTTCTTCTGCAGTTATGGGTGTATGTATATATACTGTAAATTATATTTGCATGAATGAAATTTCCTCTTTTATGTGGAGCAATATTATATCTATCTTTGTATCTTTTGTGCTTGGCAGTGCAGTTTACTTTATATGCCTGCATTTTACCAGAATTGAAGAGTATGAGTACATTCTTAATGCAGTTAAAGATAAAATTCCAATATAGTAACCTATTTTTAGATAAAGAGGGTGGTGGGCATAATAAAAAAGCGTATTTTGGGTATGGATGTTATAAGGGCTGTTTCAATAATTGCGGTTATAACACTGCATGCTTCAGCAACTGTGCTCTACAGATGCATGCCTTATTCTACTACGTATAATATATCATTCATAATAAATCAGCTTTCCAGGTTTTGTGTTCCGGCCTTCATAGTTATTTCAGGCATGGGACTTACTGTGAATTATAAAGAAGGTGGAAGTTATTCTGAATTCATAATGAAGAGATTTTTCAGAGTGGTACCTCAATACATAGTATGGTGCATAATTTATATACTGCTGATAACCAAAAATTTTAACATACAGGAGGACATAAACGACATAATTTATGGAAATGTATTCTATCATTTTTATTATGTACCGCTGATAATTGAATTTTATATCATATTTCCATTTATATATAGATTTATGGGTAAAAGATGGTGGGTATTTTTTAGCTTTATCATTACAGTCCTTTTACTTGCATATACATATTATTTTAAAAGTGTTTCTCCGGAGGAATGGTTCTGGAATAAAAAAAATCTATTATACTGGCTTTTTTATTTTTCAATGGGAGGTTATATAGGTAAAAATATTGATAGGATTTCCGAAAAATTGAATAGCCACAGACTTTTTGTATCTGTGTTGTTTTTAATTTCGGCTTTTATAGTTATATACGGCTTTATATCTGGCAATCAATTTGTTAAAAATGTAGACTATGTAACCACTTTTCAGAGACCGGCAGTACTTGTTTATTCTACATTCTTCATATTTTTTATATTTAGTTTTAACTTTAGCAGGGGATTTATTATGAATATCGTAAGATATATATCGGATATTTCTTATGATATATATCTGGTTCAGTCTGGTATACTGTATCTTTATACTCAATATTATATGAGTAGGTATATTCATGCAGATAATTTGAGTTTTGAAATAAACGCCTTTTTAATAACTATTTTTGGATCTATTGTTATAAGTAAAGTAAAAAAAGTTTTATAGTGAAAACATCTATGATATAATAAGTAAAAATATAGGAGAGTAGGTGAACTTGCTAAGTTATGCAGGCGGATGAAATAGAAATAAATGTTGAAGAGGATATAAAAAGCAAAAGGGTACAGTTTTTTTTAAAGAGAGAATTTGATCTTGTATTTTCTGCTGTAGGATTGATATTATTGAGTATAGTTTTTATTTTAATTGCAATTTGGATTAAGATGGATTCTAAGGGGCCTGCTATTTTTAAACAGATTAGAGTGGGTAAGAATGGAGAAAATTTTACAATATATAAATTTAGAACAATGGTGGTAGATGCGGAAAAAAAACATGAGCTGAACATTGATCCAAATAATTTAGAGAATTTTGTGTTTCAAAGTAGAAGCGACAGCAGAGTGACTAAGTCCGGCGCTTTCTTGAGGAAAACAAGTCTGGATGAAATACCTCAACTTTTCAACGTGTTATTGGGGAATATGAGTCTGGTAGGACCAAGACCTGAAATACCTGATGTGGTTAAACTGTATCCTAAGGCTTATAGACAAAGACTTTTGGTTACTCCAGGAATAACAGGTCTTGCCCAGGTAAGTGGAAGAGGGGAAATAGAGCTTGGCAAAACTGTTTATTATGATTTGACATATATAAAAAAATTTTCCCTCTTAATGGATATAAAGATCTTATTTAAAACAATCTTTTCCGTATTTAAAAGTGAAGGGGCATTTTAAATGTTTACTAGGTTGTTAAAATACAATGTATTCAATGGAAGTAAATCAGATCTTATGAATTATATAGATAAATTTTCAAAGGTTAATATAGTATCAGGTAATCCAGAGGTGTTGTACAATGGACTTAAGGACGATGCACTGTTAAAAAATTTTACGAATGCCAATACTGTAATAATCCCAGATGGAATTGGCACTCTTTTAGCTTCTAAAATTGTTGGCGTGCCTATAAGGCAAAGGATAACCGGTATTGAAGTCATGGAGAATATAATAAAAAAATGTGAGGAGGAGGGGAAAGCTATATATTTACTTGGGGCAAAGCAGAATGTCCTGGATGTGTGTGTGACAAATTTAAAGAAAAGATATCCTCCTTTAAATATATCCGGCAGTCATAATGGTTATTTTGATCTAGATGATTGTGAAAGTATACTTACTGATATAAAATCCAGTGCTCCCTATGCTCTATTTGTAGCAATGGGTACTCCAAAACAGGATATCTTTATATCACAAAATATGAATGAGCTACCCTGCAGTATATATATGGGTGTAGGAGGAAGTTTTGATGTATTTGCAGGAAAAGTAAAAAGGGCTCCAAAGTGGATGATAGCTCTAGGACTTGAATGGCTTTATAGAGTCATCAAGGAACCTTCTAGAATAAAGAGGCTGGTATCTATACCAAAATTTTTATTAAAAGTGATAGCTTTTAATAAAAAAAAATCTAAGTTTGATTAATGTTTTTAATCAGGCTTAGACTGTAATAATTATTTAATTTTGTTTTCCAGTATATCCTTGAAATTGATACTTTCTAGTTCTTTGATCAATCTGTTTTGTACTCTTAAAAGTGAGTTATGTATATAGCAGTGTCCATTTCTATTTGCAGTACAATGTCCGGGATCATATAAACATCTGTTTAAATAAATAGGTCCGTCAATAGCTTTGATTATACTCATAAGAGTTATCTCCTCGGGCATAAGATTTAATGCATAGCCTCCATTAACCCCTCTATAGGATTTAATTATACCTGAGTGAGTTAACTTCCTTAAAAGTTTAAGAAGAAATCTAAGTGGTACATTTTCATTTTTAGCTATGGATTTAGCTTCAATTCTCTTGCCATAACCCAATTTTGACAAATAAAGTACAACTCTAAGGCCATAATCTGATTCCTGTGTAATCCTCATATGCAATATCTCCCCAAAAATATTTATTTTTAAATAATTAATAAATTAGGTAC
>NZ_FXYI02000034.1:0-25198 GCF_900184915.1 Clostridium sp. HV4-5-A1G
ATAATAATAATTAACAAATAGTAATTATTAAATAATATGGCACAATAGTTAAATTTATCATAAAATTAATAAATTGGAGGTATTTATTATGAAAGATAAGAAAGATTTAAAATCAAAGAAAAACGTACATGAAGGAGAAGTACATGAAGATGCAATAGATAAAAATGCAGTATTTGCGGGTGAAGATGATGAAGTAGTATTGAATTGTGATGGAGAACCTTGTAATTTTTCTTACCGCAAAGATCTATCGGATGATTCAAAGGATTCTCAAAAATAATTAAATTAATCCTAAAGAATATACTTATATTTATCAAATTTATCCAGAGGGATGGCATTGCCTGTCATTTCTAATCTTGAAGAAGTTTGAAATGTCAGCAATGACAGCCGGAGGATAAAACTCTTATTGCCCATTTCATATATTTTATTTTAAAGCAGCTGATCAGCTGCTTTTTTTATCTATATTCTACAATTCAAATAGCTTTTTATATGTTATATTTTCTACATTATGTTGGCCCTGCCGTTATATACAATACCTCTTATAACATCCATAGTTATGAATGTACCCGTTTTGAGTATTTCAGTAGCACCTCCTGCACTGCATATAATCGGTATTTCCCTGGCTATACATTCAATGGCAAGATGTGATGTTAATCCACCTTTTTCCGCTATAACTCCCGACACTCTATCCAGCACATTCATATATCCTCTATCTAAATTTTTGACTACTAAAATATCATCTCTTTCCACAATCTCATCTGCTTCTCTAGGACTAGCTGCTATTTTTACATTTCCATATCCGGATCTTATCCCAGCTCCTCTTCCCTGAACCAATATATCTCCTACTATGTGAACCTTAAGCATATTTGTAGTTCCTGAATAACTCACGGGTATGCCAGCAGCTATGACTACCAGATCACCCTTTTGGACATAACCACTTTTCAACGATATGTCCACTGAATTCTCTATAAGTTCATCTGTAGAATTAACTTTTTTGGTAACCATGGGATATACTCCCCAATTCAATGCCAGGCTTCTCGCCACTCTATGACTTGGAGTTACGGCTATAATATGACACTGAGGCCTGTACTTTGAAACCATCCTGGCCGTATGGCCGCTCTGTGTAGCAGTTATTATAGCTGAAGCTTTTAATTCCGAAGCAGTTGTACAAGTTGCAAGACTTATGGCATTGGGGACATTTTGTATATGGGCCTCTCTCTTTTTCTCCAGCAAGGCATCATAATCAATTTTTTTCTCTGCACTTTGGGCTATCTTCGCCATGGTCTGTGCGGCCTCTACAGGATATTTACCATTGGCAGATTCCCCACTTAACATTATGGCATCTGTCCCGTCAAATATAGCATTGGCTATGTCGGACGCCTCTGCTCTTGTAGGCCTTGGATTTCTTATCATGGAATCGAGCATTTGAGTGGCGGTTATAACAGGTTTCCCCACTCTGTTGCACTTTTCTATTATTATCTTCTGAATTAAAGGGACCTCTTCTATGGGGATTTCCACTCCCATATCCCCCCTTGCAACCATTATCCCATCAGAAAATTTTATTATCTCGTCTATATTGTCAACGCCTTCCTGACTTTCGATTTTAGAAAATATCTGTATGTCTTGTCCTCCATTTGCTTCAAGCACTTTTCTTATAGTCAACACATCCGAGGCCTTCCTTATAAAAGAAGCCGCTATCATATCTATTCCCATTTTACATCCAAACTTTAAATCCTCTTCATCCTTTTTGGTAATGGCTGGAAGAGATATGGAAATTCCCGGAATATTTACCCCCTTGTGATTGCTGATAGTCCCGCTGTTTTCAACTAAACAGTGTATTTTATTATCTTCAACAGTTTCAACTTTCAGATCAATTAATCCATCATCAATTAATATATGATTGCCTTTTTTGACATCTTCACACAGCCCGTCATAAGTTACATAACATCCATGACTGTCACCAATAACATTTTCCCTGCAGTAAATAGTAAACTCTCCATTTTCCTCCAGCTCAGCTTTATCTTCCTTAAAATTTCCTGTCCTTATTTCAGGTCCCTTGGTATCCAGCATAATCGCTATGGGTTTATCATACTTCTCCCTCAATCTCTTTACAGCATTTATTCTCTCTTCATGCTCAGCGTAATCTCCATGAGAAAAATTATGTCTCGATACATTCATGCCAGCTTCAATAAGCTTTGATAAAACTTCCTCTGAGCCGCTTGCAGGTCCAATGGTAAAAATCATTTTAGTTTTTTGCATAGTATATAACTCCTCCTCAACACAAGATTTACTTGAAGCTTCCGTCAAGCCAGTGCATTTGCTATTTTATATAATTTATCATCAAAATATCTTGGTACACTTAAAGCTTCATCTATATCCAGGTCAATAATTTTTGCGCCTTTAATTCCAACAACTCTAGAAGTCTTTCCCTCCTCCAGCAGTTCTACAGCCCTATACCCAAATCTTGAAGCCAATATTCTGTCCATACAGCTGGGACTTCCTCCCCTTTGAATATGTCCAAGCTTTGTGGCCCTGGCTTCTATACCCGTAACCTCCTGTATTTTTTTTGCAAGAGCTTCAGCTCCTCCAATACCCTCTGCTAAAACTATCAAATTGTGCAATTTACCCTTAATTTTTTCCTCTAGTATATTTTTGCACAATTTATCCTGATCATATCCCTTTTCAGGTAAAATTATATTTTCGGCTCCTCCTGCCAGGCCAGAATAAAGTGCTATATCTCCACAATTTCTTCCCATAACCTCCACTACACTTACCCTCTCATGAGAAGTAGAAGTATCTCTCAATTTATTTATGGCGTCCAATACCGTATTTACCGCCGTATCAAATCCTATAGTAAAATCTGTATAGGGCAGATCATTATCTATAGTACCTGGAATTCCAACAGTTGCTATAGACATCCTGGATAATTCCTGTGCTCCCCTGAATGATCCGTCTCCGCCAATTACCACTAAGCTGTCTATGCCAAATTTTCCCAGCATCTGCACTGCTTTTTTTCTTCCATTTTCCGTTTTAAATTCTTCACTCCGGGCAGTTTTTAATATAGTTCCTCCTCTTTGTATAATATCTGCCACACTTCTCCTTTCCATAGGTATCATTTCACCATTTATGAGTCCGCTGTATCCTCTTTCTATTCCCATCACAGTAAACTTTTTATCTAAAGCCGTTCTCACTACCGCTCTTATGGCAGCATTCATGCCTGGAGCATCTCCACCGCTTGTCAATACAGCTATTGTTTTCATATTAGTACCTCCTGTGACCGCAGGGACTTTTTATGTCCCGCTAAAAGTATAAACAAAGTTTTTATACCATGACTTAATTATATCATATAATGATTGTCTTTTCACCACATTTTTACATTAATTTATAGAGCATATTCTCTAAAAACAAAATTTCAACAACTACCAATACTTAAAAATCGGGAAGAAATTTCCCTATATTATTTTGTTTACATGGTACTAAAAATATACTAGTTTTTTAAATAATTTTTAGATTTTCTTCCCCGAACCTTCTCTTCAAAATAGATACAAGTTCTGAATTGGGTTCTACCCAAAGTTCTCTATCAAGTCTAAACTTCTTTCTTTCTTTCTTAGTACATAAGTATACAGGCATATTTCCTCTGAAATTTGAAAATATAGTTTTAATTTCATCTACAGTTTCTTTCAAGGCCAATTGATCTTTAATTAATATATAAAGCTTATCTATATCCACTCTCACCAGAGGTTCTATATTTTCGCAGAGAAGTTTAGGATCCTCTTCTTCTCTCACGCTTACCCTGCCCTTTACTATAATCATGGAATCATCATAAATTAAATTCTTGAATTTTTGAAATACCTTTGGAAATATTATTATTTCCACAATACCATAGAGATCTTCTATTTTTGCAAAAGCCATCATGTCATTGTTTCTGGTTATTTTCTTGGACACTTCTGAAAGTACTCCTCCAACTGTGACTCTATCACCGTCTTTTACCTTGCTTTCCTCCACAAAACCTTCTTCCAGTGTTTTTACATTTACTATGTCAGATATTTTAGTATCTGTTTGAAGTTTTAGAGTTTTAACGTACTCTTCAAGAGGATGTCCTGAAAGATATAATCCGGTCATCTCTTTCTCTAACGCAAGCATATCCTTTTTTGTGAATTCTCCTATTTTAGGATATTGTATTTTTACACTGTCATCTTCAATTTGCGAAAACAGACTTACTTGTCCCTTTATATTTCTTTTCCTGGAGTTTACTACACTGTCAATCACTTTTTCATGCACTGCCACCAGCTGAGATCTATACACATTGAAGCAGTCAAAAGCTCCTGCTTTTATAAGGCTCTGTACAACTCTTTTATTTATTGAATTCATATCTATGTTATTGCAAAAATCAGCTAAATCCTTAAATTTTCCATGCTGGTTCCTGGATTTGACTATGCTGTCTATTATGTTTTCGCCTACATTCTTTACAGCAGACAGACCAAACCTAATTTTCCCATCTTCTACTGTAAATTTAGCACAGCTCTCATTGATGCTTGGCGGAAGTATTTTTATTTTTTCACTTTTTGCAAATCTTATATAATAGGCAACCTTTTCACTGTCCCCTTTTACACTGTTTAACATAGCTGCTATAAACTCAACAGGATAATAATGCATCAGATAAGCAGTTTGAAATGCTACCACTGCATAAGCCGCTGCATGTGACTTATTAAAAGCATAGGAGGCAAAATCAATCATGGAATCGTATATCTTATTGGCAATACTTTCAGATACACCATTTCTTATACATCCTGGTACCTGTATTTTTCCATCCTCATCCACTATTCCATATACAAAATTATGCCTTTCCTCCTCCATAACGTGGTGCTTCTTTTTAGACATAGCTCGCCTTACAAGGTCGCTTCTGCCCATGGAATAGCCTGCCAGATCTCTTACGATCTGCATTACCTGTTCCTGATACACCATACATCCATAAGTAACAGAGAGTATGTGTTCAAGCTGTGGAGTTATATATTCGATTTTATCTGGATTATTCTTATTTTTAATATATTTTGGAATTTCTGCCATTGGTCCTGGTCTATACAGGCTTATTCCTGCTATGATATCCTCCAGTGAATCAGGTTTTAATTCCTTCATGAAGGAGGTCATTCCAGGAGACTCCAACTGAAACACCCCTGTGGTCTTTCCCTGGCCTATCATGTTATATACGGACTGATCATCATAATCTATGCTATCCAGATCAATTTCTTCACCCTTATCCTGTTTCACCATATCCACCGCATCTCTTAGAACGGTTAAAGTACGAAGTCCCAGAAAATCCATCTTTAAAAGCCCAAGCTCCTCCAAAGTATTCATGGTAAACTGGGTTACTATATTGTCTTCATTTTTTTGAAGGGGCACATAATTCACAAGTGGTTTAGATGCTATTACAACTCCTGCCGCATGGGTGGAAGTGTGTCTTGGAAGTCCTTCAAGGGCTTTCGCCACATCTATGAGTTTCTTAGTTCTTGGCTCAGCATCATAGGCTTCCTTGAATTCAGGGTTCATCTCAAGTGCTTTGTCTATTGTTATATTCAAAACTGTGGGGATCATCTTGGCTATTCTGTCCACTTCAGCATAGGAATAGTTCATAGCCCTTCCCACGTCCCTTATAACTGCCCTGGCTGCCATAGTTCCAAAGGTTACAATCTGGGACACGCTGTCTTTTCCGTATTTTCCGACCACATAATCTATAACCTCTCCCCGTCTTTCATAACAAAAATCGCTGTCAATATCAGGCATGGAAATTCTTTCAGGATTTAAAAAACGTTCAAAAATAAGATTGTATTTTATGGGATCTATTTTTGTAATGCCAAGGGTATAGGCAACTATGGAACCTGCTCCACTTCCCCTTCCCGGTCCTGTCATAATCTTGTTTTCTCTTGCAAATCTTATAAAATCCCAGACTATGAGAAAATAATCTACATATCCCATGGTCTTTATTACACCAAGTTCATATTCAAGTCTGTCTTTTAATTTTTCAGTTATATTTTCGTATCTCTGTTCAAGTCCCCTATAACACAGTTCTTTCAGATACTCATAGGCATCTGTTCCTTCTGGAAGAGGAAATTTGGGGAGTTTAGATTCATGAAATTCATAGTCAAAATTACATTCTTCCGCTATCTTAACCGTGTTTTCCAGTGCTTCCGGTACATTTGAAAACATACTGCACATTTCCTCCGGTGACTTCAAGTAGAATTCATCAGAGGGATACCTCATTCTATCTTCTTCCTCTACGGTTTTTCCAGTCTGTATGCAGAGTAAAATATCATGAGCTGTATAATCTTCTTTTCTTATGTAGTGGACATCATTGGTGGCAACCAAAGGTATATGAAGTTCTTTAGACATAGCTATAAGCTGTTCATTTATTTTAAGCTGCTGTTCTATTCCATGATACTGAAGTTCAAGGTAGAAGCCATCCTTAAAAGTATCCCTGTAAAAAAGTGCTGCATTTCTGGCTGTTTCAAGATCATTTTTTAATATATTAGATTGTATCTCACCGCTCATACAGGCACTTAAAGCTATAAGCCCACTGCTGTGAGAGCTCAGGTAGGCATGATCCACCCTGGGCTTATAATAAAATCCTTCAATGGAAGCAGTTGAAACTATCTTCATCAGGTTTCCATACCCCTCTTTATTTTTAACAAGAAGTACAAGGTGATAGTTTTCATTTCTTCCGTTATTTTGTTTTATATGCATATCTCCCTGGGAAACATATATCTCACAGCCTATTATAGGTTTAATTTCCTGTGCTTTGGCTTCTTTATAAAAATCCACACATCCGTACATAACCCCATGATCCGTTATAGCCATGCTATTCATTCCCAATTCCTTGGCCCTTGCTATAAGTTCCGGAATTTTAGCCGAAGAATCCAAAAGGGAATACTCCGTATGCTGGTGTAAACTCACCCATTTACATTTTTTCTCCATAATCAATTACCCCCTTGTTTGAAGGAGCATCATGAAATTGAATCTGATACAAGTTTAATCTCATGTCCACCAACTATTAACTATTAAAATCTACAGATACCGAAGAACTGACCAATGACTTCAAATTGGCCTTCACTTCATTTAGATGCACTGGATGAACCTGATAGGCATCCATATCTTCTCTGGAATCAAAAGTAGCAATAAGGGCCACATCATAGGATCTATCAGATCCCACTACATCCGTGCCAACCTTTATGGTATTCAATGTAGGCACCTTACCGTCTACACGCATTAATATATTTTTTACTTTTTCCATGTTTTCCGCATTTCTCTCTTTCAATTTAAAAAAGACCACATGAACAAACACAGCTTATCACCTCCTTATCATTCTTGCAGATAAAATACATTTACCAACTATATCCTTTTTTCCATCAAACATGTCAACTTCCACTTTACAGTAGTTTATGCCTTCATCTATTGCATTTACATATATTTCAATTTCACTGTCAATTTGCACAGGCTTCATGAAATATGTATTTATACTGTCCACTAAAATATTTGCATTATTTTTCTGCCTCAAAATCATGATTGCCATAGTGGATAGAAGCATATTCAGTGAACTCCATGAAGCAGTACCAATAGGATCCAGCATTTCAGGCGTTATCTTACCCATAAAATGTGCTACATTATCTTCAATATTAAACTCAAATTTCTTTAATATGGAATCCTCAAGAGTTTCTCCAGCCTGAGGCTGTCTTGCCATATATTGAAGTGCTTTTATCACGTCTCTCCTGGTTATAACACCTACCAATCTTTTACCTTTTACTACAGGAAACAGCTCTATGCCCTCCCAGCCCATTATATGAGCTGCATAAGCTACTGTAGTTTGAGGCGTCACTGTAATAGGATCTCTGTGCATTACTTTGCTTACTGGTTCATCATCCACATAGTGATTTGATAAATCCTTTAGAGATACAATTCCAACTATCTTTTTTTCACTATCTACTATAGGATATCTCTCATGTTTAACCTCCTGCATTATATTTTTCCATTTTTTAATTGTATCTGTAACTTCCAAATAGCAGGGCTCATCCTGCATTATATCTTCTACAAGAACTATATCTTTTTTTATCATATTTTCAGAAATAGCCCTATTTATCATACTAGCTACAGTAAAAGTATCATAGCTGCTGGATATTATGGGGAGGCATTTCTCATTTGCCAGTTTTTTTATTTCATTAGTGCATCCAAAGCCACCTGTTATAAGGACACCTGCATTATTTAAAAGTGCAAGCTTTTGTGCATCTTCTCTATTCCCTATTATAACAAGGCAGTCCTTTCTTATATATTGTTTCATGGCTTCTATAGTCATTGCCCCTATTATAAAACTATGGAGTATTTTATGTATTCCATTTTTTCCCCCCAGCAAACTTCCGTCCACTACATTTATAACCTCACCATAAGTTAAAGCCTCTATATTTTTTTTCTCAACTTTTTCTATTCTGACAGTTCCAACCCTTGGAATGGTGGTAACTATCCCCAGAGTATCAGAATCTTTTATAGCTCTATATGCCGTTCCATCACTAACACCTAATTCACTTGCTATACTTCTAACTGAAATTTTGGTGCCAGCTTCCAGTGAAAGTATATACTTGATTATATCTTCATGCTTAGACATATACTCTGTTCCTACCTTTCTTTTCTAAGCTCCTCTGCTATCTTTTCAATTCTCCTCAACCTGTGGTTTACTCCAGATTTGCCCACTTTAGGTTCCAGCATTTCACCTAATTCCTTTAAAGATTCGCCCGGATAATTTAATCTGAGTTCGGCGATCTCTCTTAAATTCTTAGGGAGCCTATTTAGACCTATTTTCTTTTGTATAAGCTTTATGCTTTCTGTCTGTCTTACCGATGCATTCACAGTCTTGCTTAAATTCGCAGTTTCACAATTCACCAATCTATTTACATTATTTCTCATTTCCTTCATTATTCTTATATTTTCCAGTTTCAAAAGTGCAGAATATGCCCCTATTATACTTAAAAGATCCGCTATCTGTTCTCCCTCTTTGATATATACTATAAAACTGTTCTTCCTCTGTATTATCTTGGAGTTCAATCCATATTCATTTACAAGATGGCTTAAATCACCTGCGTATATCTCATTATGGGTTACAAATTCTAAATGATAAGTCTTTTCAGGATTGCTGATACTCCCTCCTCCCAGGAATGCTCCTCTTATATATGCTCTCTTCAGTAAATCAGTTCTCACCATGTTTTGGGGGATACTATAATCTAAAGAAAATACATCCTCTTCCTCTTTTAAAATTCCCACTTCCTTAAGCAGTGTTCTAACATTCTCTCCTTCAGTTATAATTATCTCATATACATTGTTTTTTTTCAGAGAATTACTTTTTTTTACCAATATCTTTGAGTGCATATCAAACTTATTTTTTAATAACTTAAAAAGAAATCTAGCAGTTGGTGCATTTTCTGTAATTATCTTAAAACTAAATTTCCTTATGCCTCCTAAAAGTAAAGTTCCACTCACCTTCATTATTGCAGACAGTTCCGCTGCAGCCTCTTCTCTACCCATATTCGTATATCTGCAAATTTCATTTTTTACTCTCAATGAAAACGACATATCCAATCTCCTACTTATCTCTTTATTTCCTTTAACCT
Source organism: Clostridium sp. HV4-5-A1G (assembly GCF_900184915.1). Lineage (NCBI taxonomy): Bacteria > Bacillati > Bacillota > Clostridia > Eubacteriales > Clostridiaceae > Clostridium > Clostridium sp. HV4-5-A1G. The sequence continues at coordinate 9,645 of NZ_FXYI02000034.1, forward strand.
CTCCGACAAATAAAAATACTCTATTATCTTTTTCCTATCATATAGAAGTTTTTTGTCCATAATGGTTTCTATCAATATAGAAGCTAATTTTTCAGAATTATGTCTTATCAGTCCATTTTTAGCACTTATAAAATCACCCTCTATGACCTTCACTCCCAGGGAATCCACGGCATCCTCATTTATTTTAACTAGATGAGATTCCTCCTCCTTATATTTTCCTTCCAATTCTCTGTTTATTTTTCCTACATTGACGATCACATAATCAATTATACCGCTGCCTATATGATTAAAAATAGTCCTTATATGATCTTCTACAGAAAACCCATCTGTTTCACCGGGCTGGGTCATTATATTTGACACATAAAGCCTTATGGCGCTGGTATTTCGTACGGCATTGGCTATATCCTTTACCAAAAGATTGGGAATCACACTGGTATAAAGGCTGCCCGGCCCTAATATTACAGCATCTGCATCCAATATGGCATCCACTGCTTCTCTTAAAGCCCTGGCATTTTCAGGCTCTATGAATATCCTATCTATACTGCTGTTCTGCTCAACAGCCTCTCTTGGAATATTGGATTCTCCCTCCACAACAGAACCATTTTTCAATTTGGCTTTTAAAACCAAATTATCCAGAGTTACGGGCATCACCTTTCCAGTTACTGCAAGAACAGAACTCATCTTATGAACAGCTTCCTCAAAATTTGCGGATATTCCATCCATAGCAGCTAAGAAGAGGTTTCCAAAACTCTGATTTTTAAGTCTTCCATCTTTAAACCTGTATTGAAGTAAGTCTTCCATAAGAGGCTCAGTATCTGCAAGAGAGAGTATACAGTTTCTTATATCTCCCGGTGGAAGCATTCCCAAATCTTCTCTTAAGTCACCAGAACCTCCACCGTCATCTGCTACAGTCACTATAGCAGTTATATTTGAGGTGTAATACTTAAGTCCCCGGAGCATGGTAGAAAGCCCTGTACCTCCGCCTATAGCCACAATCTTAGGCCCTTTTACTAGAAGACGCTTTTCATATATGAGATTTTCTAATTTTTTTGAATCCAAGGATACGCTTAAATATCCTTTATTTATCAGTGCTATTATAGAACGCATTCCCTGGGTTATAGAAATATATACTACAAATATCCCTGATATAACTAAAAATATATAAAAAGAAATATAATAAAAGCTATAAAACCTCCTGTTTACAAATTCTATCACTCCAAATATTATAAATAATACTCCCATGGCTCCAAGCATAACCCACCTTTTAACTTTTATACCAGGTCTGAGCCAATCTACAATCCTCATAGCTTTTTACCACCTTTATCATTCACGTCTTCTTCAATATCCCTGTGGTCTATATTAACTTTATGCCCATTAGCTTTTAATCTACTGTAAATAGCATTGGCAATAGTTACAGATCTATGCCTCCCTCCAGTGCATCCTATGGATACAATAAGCTGTCTCTTACCCTCCTTCAAATAATTTGGAATTAGGAACTCCAACATGTCTTCCAGCTTATCTATAAATACTATAGTTTCTTTGAAATCCATTATATACTCTATTACAGGTTTATCTTTTCCAGAATATCTTTTAAGAGCTGGTATATAGAATGGATTTGGCAAAAATCTTACGTCAAATACCAAATCCGAATCAACTGGTATGCCGTATTTAAAACCAAATGAAAGTACAGTTATCATCAGCTGAGTTTCTATTTGACCCTCTTCTGAGTATATCTTTGTTATTTTCTCCCTCAACTCTCTGGTTGCAAGTTTTGAAGTATCTATTATATTATCTGCTCTGTCTTTTATATCTTTAAGTCTATTTCTCTCCATAAGTATTCCATTTAAAATTCTCCCATCAGGAGACAATGGATGTTTTCTTCTAGATTCTTTAAATCTTTTAACTAATACCTCATTTGAAGCATCCAAAAACAATATTTCATATTTATATCCTTCCTCTTTTATATAATTTAAGCTTTCAAATATATCATCAAAAAACTGCCCTCCTCTTATATCTATTACTAAAGCTATTTTATCTATTTTACCATCAGTTTGATAACAGGCCTCTGCAAATTTAGGTATAAGGGTAGGAGGAAGATTATCTACACAAAAAAAACCCAAATCTTCCAAACTTCTTATAGCCTGAGTTTTCCCGGCTCCTGATAATCCTGTCACTATAACAAATCTCATGGCCACATTCCTCCACCAACAAATATTTAGCATTTATATAAAATTTTTAAAATCAACTTATGCAAATTTACTTTTTTTAATTATAGCACAATGAATTAGAAGAATAAATATAGTTTAAAGTGGAGAATCAAATGCAGTATTAGCACTAATTCTCCACTTAAACTGATATTTAATATCTATACTTTGAACCTTAGGGAAAATTTTTATATTTTAATCTTCTCCTATAATCCTAACTTCAGTATAAAGATCCACATTGAACTTTTCCTTCACCCTATGCTGCACAATCTTTATCAAATTTAAAATATCACTGGCAGTAGCATTTCCCCTGTTTATTATAAACCCCGAGTGTTTTTCGGAAACCTGGGCATCTCCCACATTTTCCCCCTTTAACCCGCTGTCCTCTATTAATTTAGCGGCAAAATGGCCTTCCGGTCTCTTAAAAGTACTTCCTGCTGAAGCATATTCCAAGGGCTGCTTTTGACTTCTTCTTCTATTTAAATCATCTATACGATTTTTTATCTTTTCATATTCTCCATTTTTTAAATTAAAAGTCACTTCTAAAACAGTATATCCATACATCAATATAGAACTCATTCTATATCCCAATTTCAGCTCATCTCTATCAAGCACCCTTACTTCGCCAAAATTGTCTACAACCTTTGCGCTCTCTATTATATTGGAGATTTCTCCATTATATGCACCTGCATTCATGGTAACTGCCCCTCCCACACTGCCAGGGATTCCACAGGCAAATTCAATTCCCGTTAAACTGCTATTTAAGGCAGCAGCTGAAATCTCTTTCAAAGATGCTCCGCTTTCTGAAATAATTTTATTTCCCTCAACTATAATATGATTTAATTTTATAAGCTTAATTATTATACCCCTTATTCCGCCATCTTTTACAAGTAAGTTGGAACCATTTCCCATTATATAAAAAGGTACATTATTCTTCTTACAAAATTTTATTACATCTATCACCTGTTGAAAATTTCTTGGAGTAATAAGTATATCTGCAGGTCCTCCCACCTTAAAAGAAGTATGATATTTCATAGGTTCATCTATTCTTATATCCTCTTCATTCAATATTTCTTTCAAATTTATAGCAAAATTTTTAAACTTATTCATTGTAAGTATTCTCCTTGAAAATTAAAATTAAGTATTATATTTAGTATAATGTATGTATACTACTTAATCAAGACTGTACATTCTTATATATTACATTTTACCCATTAAATTCAAGCCTATTAATTTTTACTGCCATTTTTGAAATAAAAAATGATATTTTCCGCCGTTCGTCTGTCTATAGAAGGTACAGCCAGCAGTTCCTCTAGATTTGCCTTTTTTATATTATCTATGCTTCCAAATTTCTTCAACAATGCTTTTCTTCTGACCGCTCCTACATTAGGTATATCTTCAAGTACTGAATGAAACACTCTTTTATTTCTAAGACTTCTGTGATAAGATATGGCAAACCTGTGAACTTCATCTTGTATTCTTGTAACAAGCTTATTCACATTAGGACTATAGCCTATGGCCAATTCTTCATTGTTATATATAATCCCTCTTGTCCTATGCCGGTCATCTTTCACCATTCCACATACCGGTATGTCTATTCCAAGTTCTTTCAATATTTGAAGTGCCACATTTACCTGCCCTTTTCCTCCATCCATAAGGATCAGATCTGGAAAAATACAAAACTTTCCAGCACTCAATTCAAGATTTTTCTCCTTTATTTTCTCTATTTCATCCAGACCGTGCTGAAATCTTCTTTTAATTATCTCTCTCATGCTGTCATAGTCATTTGCCCCTACTACAGTGTTTATCCTAAATCTCCTATAATCGCTATTCTTAGGTCTTCCATTCTCAAACACCACCATAGAACCTACAGAATCCACTCCTTGAATGTTTGATATATCATAGGCCTCTATTCTATGGGGAATATCGTCAAGTTTAAGTATTTCAGAAAGTTCTTCAAGTGATGTATCATATAATTTTTTATCCTGAATAAACTTTAATTTAAAATTTTTTAGCATAGTTTCAGCATTTTTTTGAACCAAGTCCAAAATTGCCTTTTTGTCACCTCTAAGTGGAATTCTAATATACACTTTAGAACTTTTCTTCATACTGAGCCAATCCTCCAGCAGTTCAATATCATCCACTTCAGGTACATATATGGTCTTACCTATATAAGCAGTGCCTCCATAAAACTCCTTTATAAAATTGGCTATTACTTCGCTCTTAGGTAAATCCACTGTATTTTCCACAATAAAATGTTCTCTGCCAATTATTTTCCCAGATCTCAAAAAGAACACTTGCAGACAGCTGTCTTTTCCATCAGAGTACATATTTATAAAGTCCTCATTTTCAAAACCCACTGTAGTTATTTTCTGCTTTTCAATAACTTTTTCCACTGCAAATATCTTATCTCTCAACTCCGCTGCTTTTTCAAATTCAAGATTTTCCGAAGCGGAATTCATATTTTCTTTCAGTTCTCTGACTATATCCTTATTTTTCCCGGATAAAAAATCTATTACCTCATTCACTATATCCCTATATTTTTCCCTACTAATGTATCCTCCGCAGGGAGCTTTGCAGATCCCTATATAATAATTCAGACAGGGTCTTATTTTTTTTCCATCTTCCTTTATGGAAAACCTGCAGGTCCTTATAGGAAATATTTTTTTTATGATCTCCATAGTCTCATATACAGAAGAAGAGCTTACATAAGGTCCAAAATATTTTGCACCATCTCTAGCCACAGTTCTCGCATATATTATTCTAGGAAAATCTTCATTTACAGTTATCTTTAAAAATGGATATCTCTTATCATCTTTCAATAGTATATTATAGTGTGGTCTGTATTTTTTAATCAAATTGCATTCTAAAATAAGGGCTTCCATTTCTGAATCAGTTACAATATATTCAAATTCAGAAATATGTCTGACCATGGCTTTCACTTTTTCTGAATGATTTTTTGAACTCTGAAAATATTGTCTCACTCTATTTTTTAAAATTTTTGCTTTTCCCACATATATAATTTCTCCCAGAGAATTTTTCATCAAATATACTCCAGGTTTATCTGGCAATACTTTTAGCTGATATTGAAAATCAAACACTTAATCACTCCTAAAACTATTTGTAAAATATAACTGGAAGTCTATATATTGTAAATAAAATTCCACATATCATCAACAATTCCTCTATAGCAGAACCAACTTTAGAATTAGTTCTATAAGTGAGAGGAAATTTAAATTTCTTATTTTCAACAGGATAAAAAAGCGGTACTCCCCTATTTGTAAACATATCACATAACAAATGCATGCCGTAACCTACCATAAAATAATAAACCAAATAATGGATATTGTACATATTACCTAGATATCCTACAATAAAAGAAAACATTATCATACCTGTAAAACTGTGAGTTAATCCATTTCTATGAGAGGATACTGCTATTATAATGAAAGATATTCCAATAGCCTTCATTATTGGGGCATCAGTATATAAATAATCATACCAGATAAAAGTTATTCCAATACAGCCATAAAAAATAACTTTGGTAAATTTGTTTTTAAAAGGAAGAATATATTTATTTACTATGCTTTTAGGGTGATCTACATCCGGCAATATAGATGCAAATGCCACCAATAAAAGTCCCATAAAATTAAATTTGCCGGGAAGTATGTTGTAAATTGATAAATAGGTGATTAGCCCCATGCCTATATGAGTTTTCCCCTTCATATTTTCTCCTCATTAACTGTCATAATATTAGACAACTTTCATGCTTTTAATTTCAATAACCCCTTTATTGACTATATTATAGCATTAAATTCAGAGTAACTTCGTATTTTACATCAAAATTTCCCGGGAAATTTATACAATTGGAAATATATAATCGACAATACACAATTTACAGTTATTTTCTAAGTGCTGTCCTCATAACTTCCGCCGCTATAGAAGCAGCCAATTTTCCTCCCTGTCCTCCATTTTCTACAATCACCGCCACAGCTACTTTTGGATCTTCATAAGGTGCAAAACCTATGAACCAGGAGTGAGGTGGTGAATATTTTCCCATAGATTCATTGTCTGCTGTTCCAGTCTTTCCAGCTACGTCCATTCCCGCTATGGAAGCATTAACTCCTGTTCCCGATTCCACTACAGATCTCATAAGATCTCGCATGACATCTGCTGTGCTGGTGGATATCAACTGTCCTACCTGTTCCGGCTGTATACTTTTTACCTCTTGACCCGTATTTGTAAGTACATCACTTACCAAATGAGGCTTCATAAGAATTCCTCTGTTGGCTATAGTGCTTGTAACCACTGCCATCTGAAGCGGACTCGCCAGGTCACTGCTCTGTCCTATGGCACTTTGGGCTATGCTTCCTTTTTCATAGGACTTAAGAGATGGAAACTTGCTGGGTTCCACTGGTATGCCATCTGTTGGGATTTCTTTGTTGAAAAATAATTTCTCTGCAGTCTGCTTTAATTTGTCATTTCCCAATTCAAGCCCCAGAGTTCCAAAATATACGTTGCTGGAATGTGTATACGCATCTTTGAAATTTATGCTTCCCAAAACTTCTCCTTCAAAATTATTCAGTGAATAACCTCCTCCCAGAGGGAGGCTCCCGGTATCTTGGATGTACTTATTCTGAACACCAGGTATATTTTCCAGGGCACTTATGGCAGTCACGGTCTTAAAAGTGGAACCAGGAGGATACAAACCTGCTGTAGCTCTGTTCAAAAGCGGTTTATTACTGTCTTGGTTCAATTGTTTCCAGGTATTTTGCAGGTTATTTGGATCAAAAGAAGGTCTTGAGACCATGGCTATTACTTCTCCAGTCTTGGGATTCAAAGCCACAACAGCACCCTTATTACTACCTAAAAGATTATAAGCCGCCTGCTGGGTGTTTAGATCTAAAGTTGTCTTCAAACTATAGCCGATCTTTTTTTGAGCCTTTCCTTTGTTTAATATGAAGCTCTTTATACTGTCCTGAATATTTGAGGACATAAGTTCCTCATCGTACTTTCTCTCAAGACCTGTAATCCCATATTTAATATCTACATACCCAAGCACATGGGCAAATATAGCTCCTCCGGTATACTCTCTCTTTTGAGTTTCTGCATTTATAGGTTGACTTTTAGTGAGGGCATTGCCATTTCTATCATATATGGTTCCCCTGAGCACTTCATTTCTCTTTATCCAAAGCCTCCTATTGTAGGTACTGTTCAATATTTTCGGGCCTGTTAACATTTCAAAATAGGTCATGTAGGAGATAAGAGCTATAAAGCATATTAAAAAAACCATCATTACCTTTTTTATATTATTCAATATGTCATTCATCCTTCTACCTACCTTCCTCTGATATTTTTTGAATTATGCCTAAAGAAAAAAACGTTATTAACATGGAGCTTCCGCCCCTGCTTACAAGAGGCAGAGTTATACCCGTAAGGGGAATGGCATTCATAACACCTCCGACTATAACCAGTACTTGTGATGCTATCATGGCGCTGTACCCCACAGCCAAAAGCCTTGAAAATTCATCGTTTCCATACACGGCAGCTCTCATACATCTATAAAACAACAAAAAATACAATATTATTATGGCAAATCCCATCAATATCCCCAATTCCTCACAAAGTACTGCAAATATAAAATCCGTAGTATTTATGGGCACATATTCGGGGTGTCCCAATCCCAACCCTGTTCCAGTAAGTCCTCCAGATGCTATAGAAAACATGGATTGGACAATTTGATAGCTTTGATCATTTGCATATGGCCAGGGGTTTTTCCATATCATAACTCTTGTTCTAACATGATCAAACAGTTTATAACTCATCAGGGCCCCTGCAGCAGATAATAAAAAGCAAACTATAACATATTTAAATTTTGAAGTTGCTATATAGAGCATGGTTATAGCTATTCCAAAAAATATGAGGGCAGATCCAAGATCTCTCTGAATCACCATGAACCCAAGGGACATCATTACAACCAGTGCAGGTATTATAAGGCTTTTGAAATTCTTATAATCCTTTAGGTCTGCAGCTAAATACGCAACTAAAAATAACTTTCCAAATTCCGAGGGTTGAAACTGAAAGCCAGCTATATCCACCCAGTTCTTAGAACCATTTAACTCAATGCCGACAAAAGTACCCATTCCCATAAATATCAGCGTGAACACCAGATAGATATATTTATACTTGCTGAACCTACTTGTATCCGGCATTAAGACCACAATAAGTATAAATCCTGTAACCCCCACTGCAAACCAGACTATCTGTTTGATTGCAACTGCCATGTTCAATCTATACAACATCACCATACCTATAACAGACAGTATACTGGAAAAAATAAATATATATTTATCTCCATCGGAAAAAAATTTTCTTATTACAAAATATGAATATCCTATAAGCAGGCAGATTACCAGTGCCATTACCATGGCTCCTTTATCAAAAGGCTGCTTTATTATTGCCAGATTAAAAAAGCATATGAAGCATAAAAAGTATGTATATTTCAATAATTTTTTTTCGTCCTTAATAGAGTCCAATACTCTCACCACCCATCTATTTACAGCAATTTTATAATATTCAAATTAAAACTACCCTATGACCTTAAAAGACGTATTACCTATTCTTATTTCATCTCCGGAATTCAGATAGTGCTTTCCCCTTAGTTTTTTCCCGTTTAAAAGAGTTCCGTTAGTGCTTTCCAAATCCTCCAATATGCAGTCCTTTCCATTTTTTATATAAATTCTGGCATGATGCCCTGATGCATAAGGATCTTCTAATATAAGCTGATTATCATTTTTTCTTCCTACGGTTATTTCTCTTCTAACCGGAATCACAGCTCCCTTCCTGAGATTGGAATTATTACCCGGGTTTATCACTTCAAGTCCAAAGGATTTTCTATTTATTCTTCTCGCTCTTCTACTTCCCACTTTTATATCCTTATACATTATCCTGAGCGCCCAAAATATTATAATATAAACTATACCTATGATTACAATTTTAAAAATCATACTCAATTTACTCAGATCCATTTAAAAGTATCCTCCTTAACACATAGAAAGACTAGCATTATAAGTGTGCCTATGCTAGCCTTTATATAAATTATAACATTTCTTTTAAATATTGTCCCGTATAGGAGCTTTTATTTTTAGCTATTTGTTCTGGAGTGCCAGTACAAATAACGGTGCCGCCTTTTTCTCCGCCTTCAGGTCCAAGATCAATGATATAATCTGCACACTTTATAACTTCTAGATTGTGTTCTATAACTACCACCGTATTACCTACATTTACAATTCTCTGGAGTATATTTATAAGTTTACTCACATCATCTATATGAAGCCCCGTAGTAGGCTCATCCAGTATATACAGTGTTTTTCCAGTACTTCTCTTGGACAATTCATAAGCTAATTTAATCCTCTGAGCTTCTCCTCCAGACAATTGTGTAGAAGGCTGCCCTAATTTAATGTATCCAAGTCCTACGTCTGCCAATGTCTGTAATTTATTTTTTATTCTAGGTATATTCTCAAAAAACTCCAGGGCCTCTTCCACCGTCATATTTAGTACATCATCAATATTCCTATTTTTATATTTTACCTGGAGAGTTTCCCTATTATACCTTTTTCCCTTACATACTTCACAGGGTACATATACATCTGACAAAAACTGCATCTCTATTTTTATTATCCCATCACCACTGCAGGCTTCGCACCTGCCGCCTTTTACATTAAAACTAAACCGTCCCGGTTTATATCCCCTCATTTTAGCTTCCGCCGTATTTGAAAACACTTCTCTTATTATATCAAATACTCCTGTATAGGTGGCAGGATTTGATCTGGGGGTTCTTCCTATGGGACTTTGATCTATATTTATGATCTTATCTATATTCTCTACACCGAGAATGCTGTCATAAGCTCCCGGATTATCTTTCGAATTGTTCAATTTCTTATGCAGGGCCTTATATAATATTTCATTCACCAAAGTACTTTTTCCCGATCCGGATACTCCAGTAACGCAATTAAATATTCCCAGCGGGAAATCCACATCTATATTTTTCAAATTATTCTGCCTGGCCCCTATTACTTTTATAAACTTGCCGCTGCCTTTTCTCCTCTGTTTGGGAACTTCTATTTTCTTCTTGCCCGTCAAGTACTGCCCCGTTATAGATCTTTCACAATTCATGATATCTGAAATAGGCCCCGCTGCCACTACTTCCCCACCATGCTCTCCTGCTCCAGGTCCTATGTCAACTATAAAATCTGCCTGCTTCATGGTATCTTCATCATGTTCCACAACTATAAGAGTATTCCCTACATCTCTCAGATGCTTCAATGTAGCAATAAGCCTATCATTATCCCTCTGATGAAGTCCTATGCTTGGTTCATCCAATATGTAGAGTACACCTACCAGCCCGGAACCTATCTGAGTGGCAAGTCTTATCCTCTGTGCTTCTCCTCCGGACAGTGTTCCAGCTGTTCTCGAAAGGGTCAGATAATCCAATCCCACGTCTATTAAAAACTGAAGTCTGCTGTTTATTTCCTTAAGTACCTGATCACTTATTAGCCTATCCTTTTCCGACAGCTCTATTTCCTTGAAAAATTTCAGTTCGTCTTTTATGGACATACTAGAGAGCTCAAATATATTTTTTCCACCCACTGTAACAGACAGTGCAGCTGGATTCAATCTAGCTCCCTTACATGTTGGGCATGGGTTATCACTCATGTAATTTTCTATTTCCCTTTTTATATAGTCGGAATTTGTCTCCATGTATCTTCTCTTTAAGTTATTCACCACTCCTTCAAAAGAATGATTGAATTCCATTATCCTATTATCCTTTTTATATCTTACTCTTACCTTTTCTCCCCTGAGTCCGTACAGGAGTATATCTAAAACTTTCGGGCTGAGTTTTTCTATTGGAGTGTCCAATTTAAATTTATACTTGTTGGAAAGGGCCTTCAATATACTGAAAGTCCAGGAATCCTCTTTTAAGCTTCCTTCTCCCCAGGGCATTACAGCCCCCCCAAGTATACTCTTTTTTTTGTCAGGTATGACCAAATTTTCGTCTATTTCAAGAAGAGTTCCAAGTCCGTCACAGGTATCACATTTTCCAAAAGGTGAATTGAAAGAAAAAGTTCTAGGAGTGATTTCTCCTATACTTATACCACAGTCAGGACATGCAAACTTTTCACTAAAAAGCACATCCTCTCCACCTAAAACATTTATTATAACTACACCTTCTGACAATTTAAGAGCAGTTTCAATAGAACCTGCTAATCTGCTTCTTATGTCATTTTTGATTATTAACCTGTCTATGACCACCTCAATGGTATGCTTTTTATTCTTCTCAAGTTTTACCTCTTCATCTTCCAAATCAACTACATCACCGTCAATTCTTGCTCTTATAAATCCGTTTTTGACTATATTGTCCAATACTTTCACATGTTCTCCCTTTCTCCCTTTAATTATGGGAGAAAGTACCTGTATTCTGGTTTTTTCAGGCATGCCCAAAATTCTATCTACCATCTGATCCACCGTCTGCTGTGATATCTCTCTACCGCATTTAGGGCAATGTGGTACACCTATACGTGCATATAGAAGTCTCAGATAGTCATATATCTCAGTAACAGTCCCTACAGTAGAACGTGGATTCCTGCTGGTTGTCTTCTGATCTATGGATATTGCAGGGGATAGACCTTCAATGTATTCTACATCAGGTTTATCCATCTGGCCCAAAAACTGCCTGGCATAAGCAGACAATGACTCTACATATCTCCTCTGCCCTTCCGCATATAAAGTATCAAAAGCTAATGAGGATTTTCCCGATCCTGAAAGTCCGGTAAAAACTATCAATTTATCTCTAGGTATAGTTAAGCTCACATTCTTCAAATTGTGTACTTTAGCACCTTTTATCACTATGCTATCTTTCATTGGTTTAACTCCTTAGGTATTTCGATTATATTTATACAAGCTTTTTATTTTTCTGCTTTTTCAGCTTTGTTATTATATCCCTCAATTTTGCAGCTTCTTCAAACCTCAGTTCTTTAGCTGCCGTCCTCATCTGTTTCTCATGGGTCTTTATAAGTTCATCTATTTTTTCATTATCGGCCTCTACAGCTTCCTTTAAACTATTATATTCCTGTTTTTCTTCCAAAACCATAGTTGACTCTATAACTTCTCTTATATCTTTGTGTATAGTCGTAGGTGTAATACCATTTTTCTCATTATAGGCCATCTGTATTTTTCTTCTCCTTTTAGTCTCGCTTATAGCCTTATCCATGGAATTGGTGATAGTATCCGCATACATTATAACTCTGCTTTCAGAATTTCTGGCAGCCCTTCCTATAGTTTGTATAAGTGATCTCTCCGATCTTAAAAAGCCCTCTTTATCCGCATCCAAAATGGCAACCAATGCAACCTCCGGTATATCAAGCCCCTCCCTTAAAAGATTGATACCAACTAAAACTTCAAATTCGCCCTTTCTCAAATCCCTTATTATCTTCATTCTATCTATTGTTGATATATCTGAATGTAAATATCTAGCTCTTATATCCATGTTCTTAAAATAATCCGTCAAATCCTCTGCCATCTTTTTTGTAAGAGTGGTTACAAGGGTTCTAAAACCTTTAGATGAGGTTTCTCTTATATTATTGTAAAGATCATCTATCTGCCCTTTAATGGGTTTTACTATGATTTCCGGATCCAAAAGTCCCGTAGGTCTCAATATCTGTTCAGCTACATTTTGCGAATGTTCCAGTTCATAATCCGAAGGGGTGGCGCTTACAAACACCACCTGATTTATTTTTTTCTCAAACTCCCCAAATTTAAGTGGTCTATTATCATAGGCCGAAGGAAGTCTAAAACCGTATTGTACCAGGGAGTCCTTCCTTGATTTATCCCCTGCATACATGGCTTTCACCTGAGGAAGAGTAACATGACTTTCATCTATAAATAAAAGAAAATCCTTTGGAAAATAATCTATAAGAGTCTGGGGTGGAGTTCCCTTTGCCCTGCCGTCCAATATTCTGGAATAATTTTCAATTCCACTGCAGTATCCAACTTCACGTATCATCTCTATATCAAAATTAGTCCTCTGTTTCAACCTCTGGGCTTCAAGTAATTTGTCCTGGGATGTGAGTTCTTCAAGTCTGTCTTCAAGCTCCTCTTCTATTTTATTTATAGCTATTTCAAGCCTTTCCCTGGATGTAGCAAAGTGAGATGCCGGGAATATGGAAACATGATTTCTAATTCCAATGGTTTTTCCTGTAAGTACGTCAAATTCTCTTATTCTATCAATTTCATCTCCAAAAAACTCCACTCTTATTCCATGATCCGTAGATGAAGCCGGAAATATGTCTACTATATCCCCTTTTACTCTAAAAGTTCCCCTCACAAAATTTATGTCATTTCTTTCATATTGAATTTCCACTAATTTTTTCAACACATCATCCCTGTTTTTTATCATACCCGGTCTTAGGGACAACGTCAGCTTCTTATACTCTTCCGGATTACCAAGTCCATAAATACAGGATACTGAGGCCACTACTACAACGTCTTTTCTCTCCAAAAGGGCAGAAGTAGCTGAGTGCCTTAACTTATCTATCTCATCATTTATGGAAGCATCTTTTTCTATATATGTATCTGTCTGAGGTATATAAGCTTCTGGTTGATAGTAATCATAGTATGATACAAAATATTCCACACTGTTTTCAGGAAAAAATTCTCTAAATTCCGAACACAATTGTGATGCCAGAGTTTTATTATGAGCTAGTACAAGAGTGGGCTTTTGTACCCTTTCTATTATATTTGCCATGGTAAAAGTCTTGCCCGAACCAGTTACACCAAGTAGTGTCTGAAATTTATCTCCTTTTAAAATACCTTTTGTTATACCATCTATTGCTTCAGGCTGATCACCCGTAGGTTTAAATTTAGAATGTATTTTAAATTTTCCCATTTTTAATCATCCTTATCTTTATTTTTTATCTTGTTCAGTACATCAGAAAATTTATTCTTATCCAATTTTATCACCATACTATTCTGAGGTATTTTTCTTGGTACAAACACTATGCCTAATTTTTTATCTTCATTCATTTTACTGTAACTTACCTGCTCAAAATTTCCTGCTTCCTTTTTTACCTTGAGCCATATAAAATTTGAACATTTTCTGATAACTTCTGCTATCTTATCTTCATTGTCGATTTTCTCATTATTTATTTCCACCAACATATCCCCACTTCTAATTCCCATTTCATTGGCAGGAGAATTAGGTGCAACTGCAAGTACCATTATACCCTCACTGCTGCTTACATACTTTGGTACTCCCTTTACTTCTAAATGCCTTTGAAACATTATAATTCCCTCATGAGCCACCGGTGCAAATATAACCACTAAAAACTTCAACCAAATATTCAAAACTGCAAGTTGAGCCATGCCGAATAAAATAACACTATATAATATTATTAGGCCTCCTGATAAAAACGATTTTTCCTTAGTATCTCTTGTAAAAGTCACACTATTGTATCCCATCACTGCATAAAATGGTATCAAAGATACCACCGCACTTTTTAATATATCATATGGAATGGAACTGTTTATAAGCGGCCACCATGCAGGAACAGCTACCTGCCAGGAGCTTCCTATCATTGTTCTGCTGTGAATTATAAAAAATACGGCTATCGGAATTGTCCAATATCTTTGAAGGGCAAATCCTCCTACTATATTCCCATTTTTACTTGAAAAAACAGGAACTGCACCCTTTTTCCCATCCAGTATAATCAAAATTCCCTCTACAAAATGCAATATAGCTACCATGCTCATAAGCGCCACCACATCTATTTTTAAAAAATCCAGATTGGGAATGTTAAAAGTTTGGGAAGACATGGCCAATATAAGGCTTAAAAATCCCAATATTGCTCCAGAATAGGAAAAGCATATAAATCTCACATTAAAAAACATAAAAACGATAGATGCCAAAAATATTAAATCTACAGCTGAATCTTCGTCAAAAACCACCCCTAAATATGACATAATAACACTGGCCAATATGCCTCCAAAAATTCCTATCACAATTTGAGATATTGTAAGTTCAAAAGGAGAATTGATTCCCTCTCCAATTATCATTTTTTGCATTATAACTGTCTGTTTATTCTTTCTATATAATGTAAACACCAAAATAGCTAGAATTAACACTAAATAGGGTTCCGTCAGTGCAAAAGCTATAGATTTCAACGTGTACAATAATATCATTAAAACTTAATTCCCCTCTCGCAAACTAAGTTAGACAGAAACCATCTGTCTAACTTAAAATCTCAAATATATTATAATTATATATTCACATATCGTCAAAATTATCTACAATTC